>CAZIGP010000036.1:6473-13752 GCA_964538425.1 uncultured Pirellulales bacterium
AGCGTTTGCAAGGTAAAGGGACATTTGTTGTAGACCGGCCAACCGAAACAACGGCCATGCGAACCTCGTCTTTTGCCATGGTTGTCAGCGAGGTATCGACGGGGTATTACCCGAGTTTACTGGCAGAGTTTGAACGTGCCGCCAGAAAAGCCGGGAGGCCGACCGTCATCTGTAATACTACCAATGATTCGGCCCATCAGGGCGATCACTTAATGCACTTGATTCACAATCGAGTGGCCGGCATTGCGCTCAATCCTTCTTCGCCGTCCGTAACGCCGGCCTATCACGTGCAGGTAGTCCAAGATTCGGGAATTCCTGTGGTACTTCTGCATCGGTCTGTTCAAAACGCAGAGGCTCCGGTGTTGGTGGTTCCGTTCCGGGAAGTTTCTTATCGAGCGGGCAAGTTAATTACGGAAGCCGGCCATCGACGAATCGCATTTTTTTCCAGCAGTCGTAGCTCAACCGAAGGTTTTGAGGGAGGGTTTCGCCAGGCACTTGGTGAAGCAGGTATCGATTTGCCTGATGAACTGATCGACGACGGTCAATTAAAAAGTGCGTCGGCTGATGACTATCGAGCTTATGAAAAGCATCTCGAAGACCGTCTCGCACGGATGATGGCCGAGCCGAATCGGCCGACAGCGTTATTCACGACGTTTGATTCGTGGGGTGAAATGATTTTTTTGGCGGCAGGAAAGTTGGGGCTACGTGTTCCTGAAGACTTATCGATTGTCAGCTATGGAGGTACGCGTCGGGATGGCGCAGTAATGCGCCGCTTAACAGCCGTCACCATTGACGAAGCAGAGGAGGCGAGATTGGCTGTGCAATTGTTAGTCGAAATGTGTGAAGGACGACGTGCGATGCGTAGTTCGGAAGAAATTGTTCTTCCTTTGGGAGTAAGTAAAGGCGAGTCTCTGGCTTCCTATACCGGAAGATAACTTGATTCGCGCTAGTCGTCGAAATAAGCAAAGTGTTCGGAACAGAAGGGGCTGAATAGAGAAGAGTGGTTTGCCTAGTAGATTTATTGACCCGTTTACCCTTTTTGGGCCTCTTTTTTGAAGGTGCAACATGAAAATGCGTGTTCTGGTTGGTTTCATTGCGAGTGCAGCTTTTACGTGGTCTGCTTCGGTGCAAGCCGCCACCTTGACAAGTGCAGATTTTAGTTTGGCTTATGGCTCCGACGTAGATAATACAAATCCAGTTACTGTTTGGAGGACTAACGAGACGGCGGGTACGAACACGGCGACTACGATCGGTGATTTCACCTTTGCGCCGGCTCCTGTTGGCGCAAGCTGGGATGTTCCTGGTCCCACATTTGTTAACCGAACGTTGGCTACGGGGGCAGGCAATAATGTGGCTTGGTTCGGAAATCCTGCCGCCAGGCCGTTTGCGGTGCCAGTTACGGCTAGCTACAACGGTGCTGCTCCGGGAGATGTCAGTGGAACTCCTGACTACAAATTACAGATCGAGATTACCAAAATTAGCGTCTATGGCGCCAGATATGACGCTAATCAATTGGCAACTATGGCATGGGATGAAACGACCTCCGGGCATACGCAGACTTCACCTTCCGTAAATTTGCAAATCGTTTTTTCAGCTGCAGATACGAACAACGCGAGCAAGTACACGTTATTGGATTGGAACCCGGACGATTACGACGTCTCGATAGCATCCTTGAATGATACATTTACTCGAACATTTGATATCCTGCCTGGTGATAGTCTCGATTATCGGTTTGGTGATGGCTTAATCATCGAAGGTCGAGTGCATTTGACTTATAATGCTGTTCCCGAACCAATGAGTTTTATTCTCTTTGGAATTGGATTACTCGGCATGGTTGGATATGGAAAATATCGGAGAATGTCCTAACAAAACACCTAGGAAGCATGTGGGAATGCAATCGCGTTTTATACACATCGCTTCCTAGGAATTTTATCCTAAATATGCAGTTGATATTGTCAGGCAATCGTTGTTGATCATTGGCACAGAGAAGAGGCAACTGCTTTTGTTCCGGTGTTTCAGCATATCGGAGGTGTGTATGTCTTGCATGCACAAACGACAGCAAGATGGATCGCATGTTGGTTTTACGCTTGTCGAGCTATTAGTAGTGATTGCAATTATTGGCATCTTGATTGCGCTTCTATTGCCGGCCGTACAGGCAGCACGTGAAGCTGCACGTCGAGCACAATGCACCAACAATGTAAAACAGCTTGGATTATCCTTGCACAATTTTCATAGTGCACGAAAACGCTTCCCCCCAGGACAAAATCTTGTTTATCCGGCAGGTCAAGATTTCTATGGTCCGCCGGCAGAGATTCTCCCCTTCAGTCACAACTATGCCATTCCATTATTACCATTTTTTGAAGAGGAACCACTTTATCGACGTATCATAGCCGATGCAGGTACGTCAGTGATGCCTGATGATGGAAATGGCCACATTAGTCGTGCCGGAGGAAAAGATTCTCCGGCCGCGTCTGTGCCTAAAATTCTTCGCTGCCCATCCGATCCATCTGAACCTACTCACTTGGTTACTGGCTTGAGCGCAACGAAGGACGGATATTGGGGCGTTTCGTGCTATGGTGTAAACAGTAGTTCACAAATTTATAATGACAACGTAAAAGATGGAATCTTTCACTGGAATACTCGTATTCGCTTTAAGGACATAACCGACGGCACCAGCAACACCATTTTGGTCGGCGAAAGGTCAAACTTTGAGCCTAACTGGTCTGCATTCTGCACCCAAGCGCCATTGAATCAGTTCGGCTTTTTTGGCGCGTGGGATCTCGGTGGTAACTATTCATTTCGAGGCGCGCCCGCTGAGATAAATTGGCGTTTACCAACAGGTAGCTATCCAAGTTTATTTAGCGGTCCATTTTTCGACCTCTATTTCAAGCGTCTAATGGCGTATGGAAGCAGTCATCCAGGCGGTGCGACCATTGGGATGGCTGACGGCTCCGCCCGCTTTTATTCAGACTCGACCTCGCTTGTTATTTTGAAGGCATTGAGTACGCGCAGTGGCGGCGAAGTTGCAAGTGTGCCTAATTAGCACAAACTTTCCGTGCATGGAGTTCGTATGTTTTCGAAATACCTAAAAAACCGATCGAGTTGCTCAGACAAATATTATCAGTGCTATGCGTTATTGTTGTGTTTTAATGTAGCAATGGCGACCGGATGTAGTCGAGAACCTAAGATAGAATTTGGTGTGGTCGATGGAGTTGTTACTTTAAATGGTTCGCCAGCCGCCGAATTGGAAGTGGTCTTTCTGCCAGATCCCTACTCAGGGACGAAAGGACCGCGGTCTTCATGCTATACCGATGCGAATGGCCGTTATCACCTAAGAACAGAGAACGGTATTGAAGGTGCGGCCGTAGGGAAAAATATCGTGCTAATTAATGACACTGCATTCAGACCTCGAGATATCCCACCAGGCATCGATCCAAAATTGATTCCGCCGTTACCCAAACGCAAAGCGGTTCCTGCTCAGTATCGCGATCCGAAGCTGAGCCCAATTAAGCCGGTGGAAATAAAACCCGGAACACAAACTCACAACTTCGATTTGACGATTGGCACACGATAATCACTTGTGATCGAGAATAGAACGGAAAGCGGAGTCTTCAACGTGTTAAATCGACAAAGCCTGATCGGCCCTTGGGCTGGAATACCCATAGCCTGGACGGAAGACGACGAGTTCGACGAGGCTACATACCGCAATGATTTACAGCAATTATGCCAGGTCGGCGTGCGCGGCGTTTATACCGGGGGTTCGACGGGCGAGTTTTACGCATTAGATGAAAATGAGTTTCGGCGAATCTCCCATATTACAGTTGAAGTGTGCCATGCTTTTGATATTCCCGTAATGATTGGCTGTACTTCAACTTCAACGCGAGGTACTTGTCGGAACGCGAGCTATGCCGCAGATATTGGTGCAGATGCAATTCAATTGGCGCTACCGTTTTGGCTCGAAGTTCAAGACTCAGAGATTGTGCCTTTCTTTTTGTCGGTTTCGCGAGCTGCATCGTACCTGCCGTTGTCGATCTACGAAACAAATCGCGCCAAAAAGTGCCTCACAATCCGACAACACCGCGAAGTTCATGAAGCAGTGCCTAGCTATTGCATGGTGAAGTCCACAAATGGAACGGTGGGTTGTACAAAGGAGGGTTGCGAAAGCCTTTCATCGTTCGTCAACGTGTTTGTCTCAGAAAAGTCGTGGAGTGTGTTAGGTCCGTTCGGCGCGGTGGGCTCATGCAGCGCGATGGTTTATTGGAATCCGCACATTGTTGAAACTGCTTGGAACTATTTACACAGTCAAGATTGGACGGCGTTGGAATCCATCTGTCAGCAGTTTATCGAACTCCACGAGTTCCTGTTTAGAGAGTTTGGCCTGCGCGGCTTTACTGATAGCGCCTACGACCGCATGGTTTCCCGCGCAACGGGCTTCTTGGCCACGAGCTTGCGTTGTCGCGCGCCTTACGTATCACCTGCGGAAATAGACGTTCGTGCTGTGCGTCATTGGCTAGAAAACTACTATCCTGAAATGCTGGAGCTGAAACGTTTTTATCAAGCTTCCGCATGATAAAGGCGGCTACAAGAAATCCGAAATTTAAGGAAATTCTCAACCATGCATCCGATCTCTCGCCGCAGTTTGCTCAAAGGTGGTCTCGCCACAGGCATCGGAGCTGCGTATTTCGCCAATTGGCGACTTCAAGGAGCGGAAGCTAAGGAACCGTTAACGATCGGTACTCAACGACAGTTGTTTTTCGACAACACTGTAATCGCTGAGATGAAGCATCTCTCGCGCACGTGGCATCAGGCAGAAAAGCTTTCTGCGCCAGTGCTTGAGTCAAAGCTTCCCCATGAATTTGGCGGGGCGACGTTGTTTCCAGGCAACATCTTATATGACGACAAAGAGCGAATCTTCAAAATGTGGTATCCGTGTCTCCAATGGGCCAAGGATCCAGCGCCGGGCTATGGAGGCTTCGAAAAATGGCATTTGTGCTACGCCACTTCGAAGGATGGCGTTCACTGGGAAAAACCAAACTTAGGAATCGTGAAGTTTAACGGCAACACGAACAACAATTTAGTAATGGATTCCGTAGCGTCGCAGGCCGACCCGAAACATGTCTGGTGCTATCGCCAGGTCCTCTACGATCCGCATGACTCCGACCCAGCGCGGCGCTATAAAATCGTCGGCCACAGTGGCACTTATCCTTGGACGTCAGCGAGCCCTTTTTGGGGTGTGAGCGTCGCATTCAGTCCCGATGGCTTACACTGGACCGATTGTCCCAAAAACCCACTCATTCATAATGTGGCTGATGAGGGAGCCTATTCCATTGGTTGGATCGAAAAGCTCGGCAAGTACGTTATGTATGTCCGTGCTAATCAACAACCACGTCAAACGGCGGTCTGCTTCAGCGATGATTTCGTGAAATGGACCGATCCCACCGAAGTCATTCTCCGCCCCGCCCCCAACGATCCGCCCGACCTGGAAATGTACGGCATGGGAGGAAAGAAGTACCAGGATGGACAATACATCGGATCAGCGTGGGTCTACCGCACCAAGGATGAGCTCGTGGTGAGCCCGATTCTGACCGAAATCATCGTCAGTAAAGATGCAATTCATTGGGAGCGGCCGGCGCCAGGTAAGTACGTCCTCAGTCTCGGCAAACCTGGCGACTTCGATGATTGCATGCTCATTGCTGGCACTCCATTAGAAGTGGGCGATGAGCTGTTTTACTATTACACTGGGTACGACTTTCCCCACAATTACGCTCTCATAACAGGCACTCCTGCTCCGGCCATCGGTTTAGCAAAAATGCGACTAGATGGATTTGTTTCGCTTGAATCGCGCATGAACGATCACAGCGAAATGACGACCGTGCCTTTGCACTGTGAAGGTAATTCTCTCATCGTGAATGTTCGAACCAAGCGAGGTTCAATCAACGTTGCAGTGCTCGATCGTGAGAGCAAGCCAATTCCCGGATTTGGACATCCTGAATGCAAACCTATTGTCGGCGACTCGGTGCGTCATCGCGTGACATGGGCAAACAACCGAAAATTGGCTGAGTTAAAAGGTCGAGCGATCTGCCTACGATTCCGGATTCGAAACGCCGATTTGTATTCATTCGCTTTTGATGTCTAGTAGAAGTCATTCACTTAAATTGTCCATGTGTCAATTCTTTTTGTAATCCTCATATTTGGAAATTTGCTATGAGTTTATCTCCAGAACAGCTTGCGCAATACCAAAAAAATGGCTACATCACAGTCAATAATCTTGTGTCTGATGCAGAGTTGGTAGAGCTTCGCCAGCGAATCGATGACATCCAAGCAGGAAAAGCGGCGGTTGGTAATGTCATGTATGAAACAGCCGGGGCAACAAATTCGACTGCTGCATCAGGGCTTGCTGTCGAGTCTAAAGTACAACATTTACGAAAACTATCGGACCTCGCCCCTCGCGACCCACTATTTCACTCGATTGCTTGTAAGCCTGAAATCGTCAGCGCCGTTACTACGTTGGTCGGTGAGGCAAATCGCGTGCTGCTTTACGCTGACCAGGCGATGCTCAAGCCAGCCTATCATGGTTCTGCGAAGCCGTTGCACCAGGACAATAGCTATTTTCAAGTTACGCCAATGGATTTTGGCGTCACTTGCTGGTTGGCAATCGATGACGCGACAATTGAAAACGGCTGTATGAACTACATTCCAGGTTCCCACAAACTTGGACTGATACCGCATCGCGAGATCGCAAATACGCCTCATCGCGTTCCTATCACCCAAAATCTTGATGCGGAGGTGCCCTGCCCAATTCCCGCGGGCAGCGTCATTTTCCATCATCTGCTCACCCTTCATAGCTCTAAACCCAATCATAGTCCGTACTCGCGCCGCGCGTGGGCACTCCATTACTTGAATGCTGAAGCGAGCTGCGAGTCTGCAGATGTGCAGTCCATGCTGGCCGTAAATTGAACACAATGATGCTGCTCGTAACACAACGTGGCTATTGTTACCGCTTGCGAACTGCAATTATCCAACTAACTTCGCCAAAAACGATTTTCTTGAAACACGGTAAGTGAGGTTACTACCATGCAGCCAATCTCTCGACGCAATTTACTGAAAGGTAGCCTGGCCACGGGCATCGGAGCGGAGTACTTCGCCAATTGGCGACTTCAAGGAGCAGAAACCAAGGAACCGTTAACCATCGGCACCCAGCGGCAACTGTTTTTTGACAACACCGTGATTGCCGAGATGAAGCACCTTTCACGCACGTGGCATCAAGCAAAGAAGTTGC
>CAZIGP010000037.1:0-13670 GCA_964538425.1 uncultured Pirellulales bacterium
CAATGCCCATACCGGTAAACATCATCGGCACCGCTTTTTGTTCCACCGTGATTTCGACTTTGCGTTGCTCCAGTTCGCCTGCTGCAAGCATGGCTCGCATCTTTTCGCGGCTTCGTTCGTATCGCTGTGTCGAGTCGGCGCTTTCAGGAGTCGTATCAAAACTAGGCGGAGGCGGCACCAGCAAATCAAGCAGCCGATCATCGACACGACCCTTGGCCGCTTCCTCCACGTTCTTCCGTTCTCGTTCCGTGACCAGTGAAATCGCATTTTCCACGAGTTCACGGACCATGCTTTCCACATCACGTCCGTAGTAGCCCACTTCGGTGTACTTAGTGGCTTCCACTTTAATAAACGGCGCCCCAGTCAGCTTCGCCAAACGGCGCGCGATTTCGGTCTTGCCAACCCCCGTAGGGCCAATCATGAGAATATTCTTGGGCGCGACTTCAGCCTTCATATCATCCGGCAGCGTTTGCCTACGCCAGCGATTACGAATGGCAATCGCAACGGCGCGTTTCGCTTCGGCCTGACCAACGATATGTCGATCGAGTTCGGCAACGATTTGCCGAGGTGTTAGCTCTCGCATGACAGTTCTTCAACAATAATGTTGGTATTCGTATAGATGTCGATACTTGCAGCAATCTCCAGCGCTTTGCGCACAATTTCTGCCGCGCTGAGCGACGAGTGTGCAACCAGCGCCCGGGCCGCGGCAATTGCATAAGGGCCACCAGAACCGATGCCCAGCACACCATCGGTGGGCTGAATCACATCTCCCGTGCCCGTAATCAGCAGCGTATTTTTGGCATCAACCACGGCCAGCAATGCTTCCAACCTTCGGAGCGCACGATCGGTGCGCCACTCCTTGGCCAATTCGGTTGCAGCGCGAGGCATGTTTGCCGGGTAGTCTTTCAACTTCGCTTCAAATCGTTCAAGCAGTGCAAACGAATCGGCGCTCGAGCCGGCAAACCCGGTGATCACTTTGCCCTCGAACAGGCGACGAATTTTGACGGCATCCCCCTTCATAACAGTCGTGCCAAGTGTCACTTGGCCGTCGCCGCCAATGGCGACCTTTCCCTGGTGCCGCACCGTAAGAATTGTTGTAGAACGAACTTTCATATCTGTTGTAAAGGGAATCAAAACATTTAGCCAACAACCAAATAGCTAAAACCCCCTGTCAGTATGGCGGAAATGCAATTCGTCTGCCAGTAGCCTCCAGTGCAACGTATAATTCCCTGGCATTTTAAAGTCGCAATACTATCCGCCAATGATTTAAGGCAATTTTTTAATCAATGTCTCAAACGGCCACCTTTCACGTTCCCGCGCTCGATTGTCCCGACGAGCTGGCGCTGATTGAACGGGGGCTGCGGCATGTCAAAGGCATCGACCAAATTTCGCCCGACTACTTAGGCCGCAACTTGCGCGTCGAGTTCGATCCCAACCATACCACGGCAACGACGATTGTCGACACGATTACGGCAGCCGGATTTTCGGCCCAAGTCGCTGCGCCTGGGAACACAACCGCAAGTGAAATCGGCGCTCAAGTCCCGATCAATGCAACCATGGCCATTGGCGGTGCGTTGTTGCTTGCTGCTGCGGCACTACGATTTATCCAGAGCGAAACAACTTGGATCGTTATCGCGCTGGCAATCGCCTCGGCAATCGTTTCTGGCATGAAAGTGGCAGCCGCGGCCTGGCGGGCCGTCAGGTTGCAAGCCCTGGACATGAATGTGCTAATGACCATTGCGGCCGCCGGTGCAATTGCCATCGGCGATTACTTTGAAGCTGCCACGGCCATGTTCTTGTTCGCGGTTTCATTATGGCTGGAACGTTTAAGTTTGGCCCGCGCTCAACGAGCAATTCGTTCCTTGGTTGCGCTTACTCCCACCGTCGCTCATCGTTTGTTGAATCAAGCCACGGTCGAAAATCGAATTGAAGATGTCGATCCTGTCGCACTCGCGATCGGCGAACAAATACTGATCCGGCCGGGCGAACGCATTCCGACCGATGGCGAAGTACTTGCCGGTGAATCCGCGGTCAATCAAGCTCCCATCACCGGCGAAAGCATGCCCGTCGAAAAGCGAAAGGGAGATCCTGTTTTTGCGGGGTCTCTGAACGGTGAAGGCTCGCTGACAGTCAGCGTTTTGCGCACGGCGGGCGATACCACACTTGCTCACATTGCACGGTTAGTGGATGAAGCCCGCGCAGCCCGCTCGCCAACAGAACGATTTGTCGATGCATTTGCCCGTCGCTACACGCCGGCAATCATTGTGCTTGCCATCGGGACGATGCTAATACCTCCCCTGCTGGCCACGTTCGGCGTTCAATGGGCTGCATCTCACACGGCTTTCGATTGGATTCAACGTGGCTTGGTGTTGCTAGTGATTGCTTGCCCTTGTGCGTTGGTCATTTCTACGCCAGTCACCATCGTCAGCGGATTGTATCAAGCCACGCGAAGAGGCATTCTTGTCAAAGGAGGCGAGTTCTTAGAAAAAGCTGCCTCCATTCAATCGCTCGCGCTGGACAAAACCGGCACCGTGACAACCGGCCAAATGGAAGTTACGGCCGTCGAATCATTCAATGGAAAATCGACGACAGAAGTCCTGGCAACGGCCGCGGCACTTGAGCAACATAGCGAGCATCCCCTTGCCGTGGCAATTACCTCGGCAGCCAAACAGCAAACTGAAGTGACAAGCTCTGCACGCTCCGTCAGCGCACTGCGCGGCTTTGGCGTTCAAGGCGAAATCAATGGCGATACGTATTACCTCGGCAACTCAAAGCTTTTCCGACAGTCACAGTTTTCGCTTCCCGAAGTCGATTTGAATCGTCTCCAATCCGACGATGCTGCAAATGGCTCAACGTCCGCCGCTACGACCAAAGCCTGGCTTGGTACAACCAATCACTTGCTCGGTGTGATCAAGTTGGCCGATCAACCGCGGCCGCGATCACGCGAAGCAATCGCAGATCTGCGGCAGTTGGGTGTCCAGCGAATCGTCATGCTGACAGGAGACAATCGCCAAGTAGCCGAGAAAATTGCAGGCGATCTTGGCATCGACGAAGTCCATGCCGAATTATTACCCGAAGATAAAATCGACCGAGTCAAGTCGATGCGCGCAGCAGGCTCATTAGCGATGGTCGGTGACGGTGTAAATGATGCCCCGGCTTTGGCAGCTGCCAATGTGGGAATTGCACTCGGCGGTCAATCGAGCGACACCGCCATGGAAACGGCCGACGTGGTGATCATGACGCCCGATTTAACCAAGGTGGCAACTCTCATTCGCCTCAGCCGTCGTTGTCGCATGTTGTTAAAACAAAATATTGTCTTCGCGCTCGGAACAAAATTGGCCGTCATGCTCTTGGCCGTTGTCGGCGTGGCAAGCATGTGGATGGCCATTGCTGCCGATGTTGGCGCAAGTATGATCGTCATCGCCAACGGTATGCGCATCATCAAACGCGATTGATGCACACAAGGCTTAACGCGGCTTTGATAATCTCTGGCAATTCTCAGCAAGTCATGCCGCCGCCCGCTTCGCTGCTAACGATTTTAATTCCGAGCAAATTGCCCCGCGCAGCGTCGTTTCCAAATCGGCAAGCGCTCTGGCTGCCACCATGCCATCGACAACACGATGATCGCACAGCAGCGTCACCAGTGCTCGGCCGTTCTCATCGAGTGGCCCATAAGTCAGGCTTGTTGTCAAAAACGTTTGGTGCATTCGATTCAATACGCCCTGTCCAGCCAGCGTGCTCATGGTAAATGTGCCCAATCGTTTTGCTCGCTTGCGGCCGCCGAAGTTCATGTTGAGCCAATATAAAGCACGGCGCACCGGCATCGGCATTCGACTCAGTCGTAATTGCTGCCGAAAGATTCGTTCGACGGGTTCCGTTTGATAAACATCAAGCTGCCGTTGCAAATCTGCCAGCGGCTGATCTTCAGGATTAGATAGCCGCCCCCAGCAAATTCGGTCTTCGCCAAAATACTGACGGTTAACAACAACCATCGCGGTGCTGTTCGGCTCTTCGACAAAATGCCCCCACGGCCACCGCACGTAAGTCTGCCGCAGTGGGCGATGATGGCGGGCAACCATCGCATAAGCTTTCACAAAAATTGCTGCCCACGAAATCCGCCGCGTAGCTTGCTTACGCGCAGCCGCCACTTCCGCCAGATCAAACCATTTCTCCGCCGGAAACAAGGGCACTCGTCTGGCAAAGCTCAATCCGTCCAGCACTAACCGCCGGTTGATAGAAATAGGCACCCAACGAGCCCGGCGGGAAGACCCGTTTCGATCACCATTTTCGTCTGAAAAACCAGATTTCATCCAGGCTGTTTAACATGAGTATTAAAAACGAGCAATCGCAGTTTTTAACCACTAAAAAACGACGGAATCCAATTCACGGCCTACTAGTTTACTGCCCACTAGACAACGACAATCCCCGAAGCGACCATAGAAGGCTAACGGAAGCAGCTTTACCGCGATTTTGCCCCTTCCCCCCACCTTGCTCCCCTCATGCTCCAGCCTATTTTTCTGCGACTCTCCGTAATTATTTTTTGCTCTGCATACTTTTTGGTTGCCACTGCTCGCTGCTACTCTGCCGAACCTCCATTTCTGGCATCCAAAACTTCGGCCCCGGCCGACAAGATCAAATTTAAAACGAAGCAAATCGATTACGTCTTTCGTAGCGAAGGCGGTTGCGTTGGCGATTTCAACCACGACGGCAAGCTCGATATTGCCGCGGGCAGTGTGTTCTATAGCGCACCAAAGTTCGAAAAAATGAATCTCATCCGTAACTCGGCCGAGTATCACGACATTTACCATTACAGTGATACGTTTATGAACTTCGCCGACGATTTGAATGGTGATGGTTGGACCGATCTCATCGTGGTCGGTTTCCCTTCCAAAGATACAAGCTGGTTCGAAAACCCCAAAGGCGAGAAAGGCCCGTGGAAGCGTCACCTGATTGTAAGTGTCAGTAACAACGAAAGTCCGCAGTACTTGGATGTCGATGGCGACGGCCGCAAAGAATTACTGATGGCCACCAGCCCAAGTGAGCGAGACTTCGACGGCCCCGAGCGGCGGCTTGTGTTATTACGCCCTGAGCAAGATCCCACGCAGCCCTGGAAAATCTCACCGATTTCCGCTCCAGGCGCACCCGCCACAAATCGATTCAGCCACGGGTTAGGAGCAGGCGATGTGAACGGCGATGGCCGAAACGATATTGTTTGCACGGAAGGTTGGTGGGAATCTCCTTCCCCTTCGATGGCAAGCGACACTTCCGCGGAATGGAAATTTCACAGCGCAAAGCTCGGTCCTAACTGCGCTCACATGCAAGTATTCGATTTCGACGGCGATGGCGATGCCGATATAGCCAGCTCCAGCGCCCATGAAACAGGTGTCTGGTGGTACGAACAAACACCAGAAGGTTTTAAGCAGCACACCATTGACAGTAGCTTTGCCGAAACCCATGCCCTGGTATTGGCCGACATCAATGGCGATGGTTTGCCCGATTTAGTCACGGGCAGACGCTGGTGGTCGCACGCCCCCGCAGATCGTTCCGGCTGGAATGAGCCGCGTCAATTGGTGTGGTACGAATTGCAGCGAGAAGGTGGCCAGGCCAAATGGATTCCGCACAAAATCAACGACGAAAGTGGTGTAGGCACGCAGTTTGAAGTTGCCGATGTCAATGGCGACGGACTGCTCGACATCGTCACCTCAAATAAGCGAGGCGTCTTTTACATGGAACAAGTGCGGGAATAGGAATTCCCTAAAATATTTCATAATTCAGAAATATCAGGTTTGCTTGCCTCGTTTAATTCCCGACGAGTTAAAAACCGTCGTTGAGCACGCCGGATTCTCAATATTCGCACTTCGTCTCCATCGATTGTGAATAACACGCGGAAAATATTTGGTCTTTTGCCGTATAATAATTGGCGTAATTCAAAATCCAATGTGCGATTCTCTCGTGCGAAACCGCATCGCTGGGGATTGTTGGCTAATGTTTGTAGCTTTGCATGAAAACGATCGCGCCAAGCTTTAGCTGTAAATGGCGCTTGCCGCACTGCCCAAAGATAGGCGTCGTCGATATCGCCAACGGCTCGGCTTAGCAAGATGACGCGATAGATCACGGTAGTCGATCTCGGATTCGCTCATCCATGGTTGAAAATGCGTCATCGAGCGGCATTCCTCGATCACCCGCCTCGAAATCCGCAACTGCTTCTTGGATTGCAATTAAATCCGAGTTGTCATTTTCCAAAGCCAAGAGAGCTTGGCGTAGAAGCTCATCCTCTGAATTATACTGCCCCGTTGCCATTTGTTGCTTGATGAGATTTTGGAGATCAGCCGGAAAGGAATATGGCATAAATAGTCTCCGAATTGCAATGATACTTGAGGCCGCACAAGCCCTTCGTAATTCTACCCTGTCGGATCAAGTATTTCCCTCGCTCTTTGAAAAATTCGATCAAACATTTTTTCGGTCAGCTTGCCCGTAAATGTATTTTGCTGGCTAGGGTGGTAGCTGGCAATCATTCGCCGCTCCCCGGCCAGTTCTACTTCCTCGCCATGTCCAAACTTCGGCAGCTTGCCGCTAAACCAGCCTCGGCGTATGGCTTGGTCGATCGCAGCCCGAAAGGCAAGCTGACCCAGAGCAATCATCACCTTTGGCTCAAGCAAATCGATGGTGATATCGAGCCATTCTTGGCAATTAGATAATTCTTGCGGGGTTGGCTTATTATCCGGTGGAGCGCAGTGAGCGGCGGCCGTTACGGCACAATCGATCAGCTTTAAACCGTCATCGACCGCAACGCTCGTCGGCTGATTGGCAAAACCGGCTTTATTTAACGCACGAAAAAGCCAATCTCCGCTACGATCACCTGTGAACACCCGGCCCGTTCGATTCCCGCCATGAGCCGCCGGAGCAAGGCCGATAATTAATACCTTGGCTTTCGCGTCGCCAAAGTTCGGCACCGGCTGGCCCCAATACGTCCAGCTTGCGAACGATTTTCGCTTTTCCCGGGCGATTTGTCGGCAATATTCGCGCAGCCGTGGGCAACGTTCACATTTCACAATGCGATCGTTGAGCAACTTCCAATTTCCCAGAGATTTCCCTGCAGGCCGGCCTTTGGTGCTACGACTTCCCAAATCAATCTCGCGATTCGTATTGTTACTTATCGAGCAGATTTTCTTTCATCGTCTCGAATTTATCTTCAGGAAACGTTGTCAGCACCAAGTCTTTAAAATGGATTTCTTGAGGCACAGTATTGGAGTGGAGCTGCAAGCCGATCGGTGCCTCTTTAATGCGGTCTGGCTCGGGATCGCGCCAATCAACAACCAGCGCGCCATTGACAACCAAACGCACCCGATTGCCCTGCGCCAGAATTTCCATATCGTTCCAATCATGCTGTTTGCCCACTTTCTGTGCAGGCCCACCAGGCACGGGCAAACCTTGCCGGCCGAATAAGTCGTACATGCTCCAGTGAGAAGGAAACATCACCAGGTGGCCGGCGTACGTGTACTTATCACCGTGTTCCGGCGCATTGCGTCCCCAAAAAGCAACTCCCGAGTGCATTTCCGACTCGACCAGCTTCGCGGCCAATCGCAAACGAAAGTCGGTGAAATTTCGTTTTGTCAGTAAGTAAGTGCTGACCTTAACTGGATCCGTATTCTTGGCGACGATCACGCCATCTTTCACGCTCCACAAATTTTCGTGGCCCACCCAGCCATCGAGATTTTTGCCGTTGAACAGCACGATGGTTTCCGATTTGCCTGTGCGCGGCGGAACGATTGGAGCTTCATTGACAGTTGCCACTGTTTTTTCAGCCTTTCTTGTAGATTCTTTCTTCGTGGCCTCGCCGCCGGCAGCTTTGGCATCTTCTGCAGCATACAAGCAGGAAGGCGAAACAACTGCGGCCAGGATAACTGCTTTGATAATCAATCGCAACATAATATTTTCCAAGAGAATGGAGTGATCGGAAATTCCCCAACGCCAACGATTGGCCCGTGCTATCCTAATGCTCCCAGCACCAGATCGCAATCAGTTTGCCATGGCCGCCAAATCAATATTCACCCTGTTCTACAAAAGACGGGAAAAGGCAATAAAAAATCGCGTTGTAGGATGGCGAATCCCTTCGCCGACCGAAAATTCCGTCAACCGGAAATTCCAATCTAGGAGGCAGCTCCCGTCGTCAAAAAATTCAAGCAAGGTTGTTGATCTGTGGGCAAGCAATTTATTTGGCGTCCTCCAGTTGCCTCCTGCAGGCTGAAATTCATCGGTTTGACCGGTTTGAGAAAAATTGCCGGGCACTCTTATCCCAACCGTGGCGAAGCAAGAAGCAGCAAGAAGCAATCAGACCAAAATGCCGTGACCATCCTATGATCTTGCAAATTTGAATCTCCAATCCTGGTATCCGTCGCGTCGGACACAATGGGAACGTTTCTGCGTCAGACCGCAACTTCAGTTTAAAACGGCATCGACCATTGACGTTTTCCAATCCATTACCTAATTTATTTCTCAATCGACCTCCCCGGCGGAGCCGGCCGTCGATGATTCTCTTGCCGCGCGTGACACTGCCCTACGCGCGGCTTTTTCTTTGCGCTTCAATCCTCCTCAGTCCTTCTGAAGAATCTCGATTCCTGACTACTGGCGTACTCGCCTCATCCCACGACTGGTGAATTCCTGCCTGTTTCTGCCTATTGCCCGCCGCCAGCCGCCGACTGGACGAATACTGCACATTGATGCAATACCTCACGGCATTTTAATAATCCGTTCTCAACAATTCGAAACAACAAGCGGCCAGCAATGAGTCTGTGGCGATCGCTGCTTCGCGGGTATTTGCCTATTTCCTGTAAGGCTTGATCATCTAGCATCGAGTATCCAGCATCCAGAAAAACGGAAGTAAACCGGAAACCAACCAAAAATGATTCAAAACTTTACCGGCAGTGAAAAAGGCGGTGTCGAACGAGGCAACATCCTGCGTTTGCCGAAAAGCTAAAGCAGCCGTTTCTGCTCCGCAGGAACTTTTTGCTTTTTGCGAAGATAGCGAGTGCGGTTTTTTTGCCGCTCGCTCAAACTGATGCCATCCGCGGTGCTTGGTGCACTGACAAGCGGCTCCGGTGCTCCTTCCAAAGCATCGCCAACACCAATGGTATCCAATCGCTTTTCGATATTGGCCGCATACTCCGGCGAAAGTTCAAAACCCAGAAAACGGCGGCCCAGCTTTTTAGCAACCGCCAAAGTCGTGCCACTGCCGCCGAACGGATCGAGCACCGTATCACCCGGATTGCTGCAAGCACGAATAATGCGTCCGAGCAACTGTTCTGGCATTTGGCAGCCATGCCAGCCGGCACGTTGTTTGAAGGTGCCAGCCACGCGCGGAAAGTACCAAGTATCTTCTTCCGCACGAAACGACTGCGGAACATCCTGTGGGCGGAGTGTAAAAGTTTGCTCGCCGTCCATGACCTCCATCGCTCGCGGCGGCACAATCCAAGTGTCGTCGGGCAAGCGGCCAGCGGGGTTTGCTCGGCCGTCGCCATAAACAAGTTGACGAGCGGAAGGCACTCGAATCTCAGTATCGTGAAATGTGAACTGCTTGGCATTTTTCACAAAATGAAACAGATGCGCATGCGATCGGCTGAACTTCTTGGTGCAATTCACGCCGAACGTGTAGTACCACACAACCCAACTGCGGCACGTAAAGCCAGCTTCGCGCTGAGCGATCAGCTTCAGCTCCGCGGCAAACTCGTCTCCAATCGCCAGCCAAAATGTACCGTTGTCGGTCAACACGCGATGCAATGCGGCAATCCACTTTTGGCACCAATTCAAATAGTCATCGGCTTGCTTTCGATCTTCGTAGACATCGTACTCGTAACCGATGTTAAAAGGCGGGTCAGCAAACGCCAATTGCACACTCCCAGCCGGCAACTTGGCCAATCCGGCGATGCAATCTTCGTTAAGAACCGTATCGAGCGGCAAATTCATCGAACTATGGCCTCCCTGCGACAAATGACAAACGTGGGTGTGTCCATGGTAGCACGATCTCGCACGCTCGCAACCAACCGCAGGTTCTGCTGGGCCAGCGAAACCAAAAGTTCCACATTGCCCGGCCATTCAAATCCCGCTCAAGCCGTGGGATTTACTTCAGAGTGGCAAAACCTCGACGGTTTCACCAATGGCATAGCTTCGTTCTCCTGGTGGAAACACTGCCAGAGCATTGGCACCCATGAAACCGCGCAGGTCGGCCGACCCCTTCCATGCAATCGGCTCAACAAGCAGTCCATCACCAGATGAGGTAAGAACAGCTGGATGATACGTTGCCCGATCACCACGCTGTTGAAAGGCTGTTGATAGCTTCGCAGATCGAGTCGGATGCGGCGGCGTCCAAGGTCGCCCCGCCAATCTTGCAATCGCTGGTTTCACAAACAATTCAAAGCAAACAAAACTACTCACCGGATTTCCTGGCAACCCAAATACAAGACAACGATTTTCACTTCCCATGTCGTTCCACACCCCAAACCACAGCGGCTTCCCAGGCTTTAGCCGAATTTTATGAAATACCTGTTCCACCCGCAGTTCCGCCAGAACGGCGGGAACCAAATCAAGCACACCGGCAGACACGCCGCCCGAGAGAACAAGCACATCGTGTTTCAATCCCTCGGTAATCAATGCTCGAAGATCGCTGGCGTTGTCACGAGCAATGCCCAAATCCACCGGCGTCGCCCCGACACGGCGAACGGCAGCGGTCAACATCGGTCCGTTAGAATTACGGATCTGCCCGACCGAGGGCGTTTGGTTGTGCGGAACCAATTCGTTGCCGGTTGCCAGTGCCGCCACTCGTACCGGCCCCACAACGGAAACGTTCGCCCGGCCGACTTCCGCGAGCAAACCAATTTCTGCCGGCCCAAGTTCGGCACCGGCGCGAAGCACCACTTCGCCTTTGCGGAGCGATGCCGCTTTTCGCATGACATTTTGGCCAATGCTGAATCGCTCGTCATCGATCTCGACGCACGTTGCCGCCAACTTGGTTCGTTCAACCATCACGATGGAATCGGCCCCCTCAGGCACCGGTGCACCAGTCATGATACGACTGCAATGTGCGGGCTTCACGACCTGCGTCGGCACCGCGCCAGCGATGATTTCTTCCAGCACATGCAGTTCGGCGCGACCATTCACCAGATCGGCCCCGCGCACCGCATAGCCATCGACGACCGACTTATCGTGCGGCGGACTATCGACATCACTGGCCATATCTTCGGCCAGAACCAAACCAAGCACATCGGCCAACAAAACTTGCTCTGCCGACTTGGGCCGGGCCTGTTCAAGAACCTGATGCAATGCTTCAACAACAGAAAGCATGATTGTGTTAGTTTCACCAGCGAGCAACACCAACCCGACGCGCAAGCAATAGTGAGTCTATTACTTATCCGCCACGATCGCGAGAGATTAGTATGCCAAAAACCGCCGCAAGATATCTACGCCCCCTTGCGTCAGAAAGCTTTCCGGATGGAACTGCAAACCGAAAGTTGGGAATTTTTTATGACGTACTCCCATAATTTCGCGGCCACCATCCGGCGCATCTGCCCAAGCCGTCACTTCATAATCTGGCGAGAGTGTGTCGGGCTGAATCACCAAGCTGTGATAGCGGGTGGCTTCGAACGGGTTCGGCAACCCTTCGAACAAATCGCGGCCGTTGTGATAGATACGATCCACTTTACCATGCATCAATTGCTTCGCCCGTACGATGGTTCCGCCCGTGGCCTGGCCAATCGATTGATGCCCCAAGCAGACTCCCAAAAGCGGCAACTTACCGGAGAACTCCGTGACACATCCGCAGGAGATGCCGGCCTCGGTCGGCGTACAAGGTCCTGGCGAAATAATGACGTGCGATGGCTTCAGTTTTTTGATCTCGTCAACCGTAATCTCGTCGTTGCGATAGACACGCAAATCGAGCGCAGCGTCAATCTCACCCAAACGCTGCACGAGGTTGTAAGTGAACGAATC
Organism: uncultured Pirellulales bacterium; assembly: GCA_964538425.1. Taxonomy (GTDB): domain Bacteria; phylum Planctomycetota; class Planctomycetia; order Pirellulales; family JADZDJ01; genus JADZDJ01. The sequence continues at coordinate 11,983 of CAZIGP010000037.1, forward strand.
GTAGTTGTCGACCAGAATAATCACAGTAGCAACATTGTAAACGTCTACCGACAGCCGAGCAAAGAGCGTGTAGGAGGGGAATCCTTTCCCCGACGTAGGTTATTACGTCGATGGCGTCGGCGAAGGGATTTCGCCTCCTATCACAGTACTAGAAGATTACTACCGCCCGCCGAGTTTTTCCATGAGCGGCTCGGGCTGCCACAGATAGAGGAACGTCGGCATCGACGATCGTTCCAGGCCAGGGAAACTCATTGGCATCACTTCGCCTTGGATTGGCACGTTCGGCGTCATGCTGTACTGGGTGCGAGCCCGATCATTGCAGCGGTGATACAAGACTACGCGAGCCATGCTCAAGCCAGCCATGCCGCGTGCAGTCGCCACCGCATCATCGAGATAGCCCAGCGAATCGACCAAGTGCAACTGCACAGCCTGACGGCCCGTGAAGATGCGGCCATCAAAAATCTGCTGCTGTGCTGGGTCGATCACCGGACGTGCTCGCAGTATGGTATCCTTGAAACGCTCGTGATATTGATTGGCGATTGCTTGCAAATGTTCGCGCTGTTCGTTGATCAACCGAAATTGCTCTTGCTGCTGCGGCGTTCCATCCTCAGCCGCAGGTTCCAAGATAATGCCACTGTTGATATTCGGACCGGCTTTGATGGGAATCGAAGTGACGTCGTTCTTCGCCAAGAATCCAGAAAGGTTATAAAGATTCAAAATTACGCCGATGCCGCCGGTGACCGTCGTCGGATGCGCGATAATTTGGTCAGCAGCGGTCGCCAAATAATATCCGCCGCTTGCACCGATATCCATCAAGCACGCGACTACAGGCAAGCCCGTGCGGGCTTTGAACTCTTGCAAGTCGTGCCGCATGATGTCGCAGGCTGTTACGCCACCGCCAGGGCTATTGATGCGGATGACAACTGCACGAGTGCAAGGATCGGCGCCTGCTGCTTCCAAACGTTCGCGGAACAGCGACACAGGGTTTTCGCCTGCCGAGCCAGGGCCAACCATATCCATATTCAAAATCAAACCGTCAACGTCGATCACCGCGATCGACGGACCGCCCATTTCTGCATCTTGTTTTGGTACCGTAAACGGATGCACCGGCCCTGCGTTGCCTGGCGAAGACGATTCGCTCACGGTGTGAGCATTGGCCTTCATATCCATGTTGGCGTTGATCGTCGGCATGCAATGCTTGCAGCCGGTGGACAACGGCATCAACAGCAAAAATCCGACTGTGGCAAAAAGCGCCACTGGAGAAACAGTGCGAGCGCAGTAGGCAGGCGTAGGCATAGCGATCCGTCGCAGGTAGGCAGTGACCAAATGGCTGCAATCGATTGCAAACTCGGGCATGGCAAACTACGAAGCAGTTGTCCTTGCCGAGCGAATCAATCGTGCCAAAGGCACCGTATAAGGGAGGGCAATCCATTGCCGCCGGTCGCCGCAACTTGGTGGCCCGAGACCGGCTGCTCCAATTACTGCTTTCGGCTGAGAAAGCGCGAAAGCTCAGAAATTGCCCTGCGTACCGATAATTCCGGCCCAGTAGTACCGGTCAGTAAAACCCTGCGGGCAAATAATCCTTGGAAAACATCTATCCTAACATTCGCTGGCGGTCCAGCAGGCAATTAACCGATAGCCTTGACGATCTATCGAAATGCCGTGATACTTCTGACTCCTACTTAATC
>CAZIGP010000038.1:0-1689 GCA_964538425.1 uncultured Pirellulales bacterium
CACGAGTGTTATTGGAAACAGGCGTGCATCCCGCACCTCAATCGAAGCGAAATTTTGAGCACGGCGGGCCATTGCGAATCTTATGGAGCGGCTTATTCGAACATCGTAAAGCACTGCATTTATTACTGGAGGCGGTAGCAGAATTGCCGCCCGATGTGGTCGATGAAATTCGTATTTTAGGCCATGGTCCACTCGATGCTCGCTGGAAAAAGTTGGCGCAACAGCTAGGGGTCGAATCACGCTGTCGCTGGCTGGGTTGGTTTCCTCAGCAGCAAGCGATTGAGCAATTTTATTGGGCAGATCTATTTGTATTCACAAGCCTGCGAGATACCAGTGGTAATGTGGTTTTAGAATCCTTCGCTACTGGCACACCTGTCCTATGCCTGAACCATCAAGGCGTTGCCGACATGGTAACTGACGATTGCGGCGTGAAACTATCAGTCACAAAGCCCCGCGATGTGGTGAAACAACTACGCGAAACCCTGCTTCGTTTACATATCGATCGAAGCGAAATTGCCAGAATGAGCCAGGGTGCATTTCAACGAGCTCAGCACTACGCGTGGGATCGCCAAGGCGAACGCATGACGGCTATTTATCGCGAAGTATTGGAGAAAAACAAACCGCCGACTGCGGAATGTAAGTCTGTAAAAGTCGAATTTGGCAATCTAGAAAACGACCTGGAATCTGGGCCCCGAGTTAGCAACCACGGCATGCAAACTCATTCTAGTGAAGTTGCTGAATTATTGACGGAAGGAAGGGCATGATGTCGTTGCAAAATTTGCAAACCCTGCCAACATCAAACGGAACCGCAATCCTTCCAGCGCTAGATGATTTGTCAGTAGATTCTTTGGTGGATTCTGTTGAGGCTTGCGATGTTAAACCGGTTGCTTCGCAGGAACACCGCCGCGGCATCTACCACAAAGGCATTTTATCGCTGGTAGATCAATGTGTTGTGAGTGGCACGAACTTCCTAACAATGGTGTTTCTAGGTCGCACCGATGAACACGAATTAGGCGTTTATCAACTCGGATTCAGTGTCGTGCTGTTGGCTACTTGCATCCAAGGAGCCTTGATTTCTGCACCATATACTGTGTTTGGTAATCGCATGGATCGCGACGCCCGCGCAGCTTATGCCGGCAGCACCCTGGTGCATCAATGGGCATTATCTGCTTTCCTCACTTTGGCGTTAGCCATCACAGGAATTTGTATTGCGATTGGTTGGGGACCAGCAGATTTCGGCGTCGTCGACTGGATTCTGGCAGCGATGCTGCCGTTTATTTTGGTGCGCGAGTTTGTCCGTCGAGTTGCTTTTGCTCATTTGCGATTACGTACTGTTTTAGCACTCGACTTTGGCGTATCGACTTTGCAATTAAGTGGCCTGGCCATCTTGGCGGCAACTGGCTTGCTGACCGCTGGCGCGGCTTTCGGTGTCGTCGGCTTGGCCTGCGGAATTGCCGGGGGTGCGACATTTTTCTTTATGCGCAGTCATTTCGCGCCGGCACGCGATAGTGCATTGGCCGATTTACGATTGAATTGGTCGTTTGGTAAGTGGGCATTTGCAGCACAAGTTGCGCTGTTGGCGGCAGCGTATGCGGTACCATGGTTACTTGCTTTTCTTGCCAGCACAGATGACACAGGCCGATTCGCCGCGTGCACCAGTATCATCATGGTTGTAAACCCTGTGCTCAT
>CAZIGP010000038.1:1699-9587 GCA_964538425.1 uncultured Pirellulales bacterium
CAACTTCTTAGGACCTCAAGCGATTCACATTTATCAACGTGAAGGCTTGTCGGCACTCTGGAGAATAACTTGGCGAATTTCGTTTGCCGTCGTCGGCTTGCTGAGTTTAATTGCACTACTTCTTTGGATGAGTGGTGGGCAATTGCTCGTCTTTGTATATGGCCAAAAATTTCTTGGCAATGAAGTGATCGTTTCCATTTTGGCAATAAACATACTCGCGCTGGCGTTGGGTATGGGCATTGAAAACGGGCTTACCGCGCTGCATCGGCCGGATTTGATTTGTTGGTCAAACATTATCGGCTTGCTGACGACTTTGGCTATTTCCGTGCCAGGAATTTTGCACTATGGAGTAGTCGGCGCTGCTTGGGGAGCTGTGATCGGCACGATCGCATCGACCAGCACAAAACTTTTGTTATTCGTTTCCGCATTTCGTCGAGAACTTACTTGCACGTAATTCGTTTCAAAACTTGGCTGGTGTAAGAAGAATTTTTATGTCCACTTGGATCTCTACCGTCGACATTGCTGCTTCGCACATGGAAGTGCCTGCGCTAAACGATCGTAGAAGTGAACATGCAGATTTGCGACGCCTTGCGCTGATTGCTTTATTGATGTGTGTGTTATTTGCGCTGAGCGACCACGATTGGTTAATTTCTCGTTACGAAGCATTTAGTGAAAGCAGTGAGTTTATGGAGCAAGTGTCCACGGAAGGAAATTTTCTCCGTCGCATATCGATCTTTATTTTGGGCGCAGTGAGCTGCGTGGCATTGGCACGGCGGGGCACTTATCCGTTACAAATCCGCGGGGCACTGGCCACGCTGATGATCGCGGCTGCACTTTGGTGCTTAGCAAGCTGGCTATGGGCAACCGAACCTGGGTTTGCTATTCGGCGGCTAGTTGCGTATGCCTGTATTGCCACTGCGGCGTTAGCCGCGGCGAAGTTGTTCAATCCTCGAGAACTAGCTGTTGTTGCACTGCTTTGCTCGGCAACCTTTCTCATTTTAGGCGGCATGGTTGAAATTGCCCTTGGCAGTTGGCAACCATGGAAAGGCGATTACCGTTTTGCCGGCACGTTGCATCCGAACAGTCAAGGATTAAATTGCGCCTTGCTCGTCATAGCAGCCGCGTATTTGGCACAGCATGCTAACCGATATCGCGCCGCACTTTGGACCCTGGCCGCAATCGGCTTCATCGCGCTTTGGCTTACCAAATCACGTACACCGCTCGCAGCAGTTGTCTTTGCTGAGGCACTTTTTTTCTTCTTCGCTGGATCGGTTAAACAAAAGATAGTCACTGGTTTGGCTGCCATTTGGATTGGTTGTTTGGCATTACTAATTGTTGGTCCAGACGTTGCCGACCATGCGGTAGATGCTGCATTATTAGGCCGCACCGATGCGGAAGACGCTGCCGCCCTAACAGGACGAATTCCCTTATGGGAAGATTTATGGTCATCGGTTGCTACAAGGCCTTGGACAGGATATGGCTTCAATGCATTTTGGACGCCAGATCGTATCGATGACATTTCCGATTCACAGGCTTGGGCCATCTCGGCAGCCCACTCGACATACTTAGATTTGGCACTTGGCATCGGATTGATCGGAGCCGGCCTCTACGCTGCCATTTTATTGCTGGCGTTATTTAAAGTCGTGCGTTGGCATATTGAGATGCCGACCATTGGTTTTGATTTCATTGGCGTACTACTGACATTTGTCGTGTTGCACGGATTGATGGAATCTGCTTTCGCAAATCCAGGTTTTGTACCCTTGATGGCTTTGTCAGCGCTGGCAATGGTAGGTTTCGTAAATCGACACAACTATGAGGCCACGACAGTAGGAATTTAAATTCCCTTTACTGACTGTTTTTATGTCTCACGACGTTCCCGACATCACTGTTTTGGTATGCACCTGCAATCGTGCAGAGATGTTGCGAGCTGCGCTGCTGAGTTTATCTCGTCAGCAAACGGATGGGCAATTCACCTATGAAATTTTGGTAATCGACAATGCCCCCTCGGAGAAAACGCGACAAGTAGTCATCGAAGCCGCCGAAGCAACGTCGATATCCATCCGTTACTGCCCGGAACCGCGACAGGGACGGGTGTTTGCCAGAAATCGCGGCATCCAAGAATCTCAAGGCCAATGGATTGCATTATTTGACGACGATCAAATTGCTGAGCCTGATTGGCTTCAAGAACTGCTAGCCATTGCTCGGGAGAAGAAAGTTCTCAGCGTTGGTGGAGCCGTTGCGTTGCAATTACCCGAAGGCTGTCAGCGAAAGTTTTCTTGGACCTGCCGCCGGATGCTTGGCGAATGCGTGGGCTGGAACGAGCCTCAGCCATATACGCGTAAAGAGGGCCCTGGGGCTGGCAATGAGATGCTTCATCGCAGCGTATTCGAAAAAGTTGGAGAGTACGACGAATCGTATAACTTGCGTGGCGAAGATACCGACATGTACCGCCGCATTCGTGCAGCCGGCATCGAAAGCTGGTACACGCCGCGAGCACGAGTATGGCACGTTATTCCGTCATCTCGGCTAGAAACGCGTTATTTTCATGATGTTTCCGTTCAAACCGGTTGGGCGTTTGCCCAGCGAGATGCGGCAGAGTGGGGAACACTGGCCGCACTAGGGCTTTTCTTCGCACGAGTTGTTCAAGCAGCGATTCGAACAATTCCCCGTTGGCTGCAAGCAAAACTCACAAAAAATAATGAAGATTAGCTGCGAACTGCATGATTTGGAGAGTGAAAGGGTATTGGCATGCCATCGTTGCAATGATGTTACCCAGTGCCCTTGCCAACAAAATTTCAAAGCTATCTCAAAGTAAATCGTTCTCGCCTTCTCCTGTAAGTGCATCTCAAAAGCAGGCCACAGTAAAAGTATTAATCGTTGGCCAAACTCCGCCACCCTATCACGGGCAAGCGATCATGATCGAACGCCTGCTATCGGGGAAGTATGCACAGATGCAGTTGTATCACGTGCGAATGGCATTCTCCGATTCGATTGATTCAGTCGGACGGTTTCAGCTTGGCAAGATTTTTCATTTGTTCGGCGTAATCGTGCAGATTTTTTACTACCGAATTTTCCACAGCGCAAAAGTGCTGTACTATCCGCCGGCAGGCCCTAATCGTGTGCCGCTCTACCGAGATTTGATCATTTTGAATCTTACCCGCTGGATGTTCCATCGCACGATTTTGCATTTTCATGCCGGCGGTGTTTCGGAATTATATCCAAAGTTAAATCGAGTTATGCAATTGTTGTTCCGCCGCGCCTTATTTTATGCGGATGCATCAATTCGAATTTCCTATGGTTCGCCTGAAGATGGACGAAGCTTGGAAGCCCGCCATGAGTTTGTTGTGCCTTATGGTATTGAAGATGAATATGCACGATACAGCGGTTTAAAAACCACCTCGGCAGGCAACAGAGTTGCAATGAAAGCGGCAGCACGAGGAGACAGGATATCGAGCAACTCCGAAAGCTCAAGCACCGTTTGTGAATTGGAACCCTTGCGGCTCTTGTTCGTCGGTATCTTGCGAGAATCCAAGGGATTACTGGTGTTACTCGAAGCATGTGGCATGTTGGCTGCTCGGAAAATTCCTTTTGAATTAACCGTGGTTGGCCAATTCCAATCGCAAGAATTTGAACAGCGCGTACGGCAACAGCTCAGCGAATTGTCGATTGCTTCGCAAGTGCGGTTTCTTGGCGCGTTGCAAGGTACTGATAAATGGCAAGCCTACGCCGAAGCCAGTGTTTTTTGCTTTCCGACATTTTACGAAGCAGAAACGTTTGGTGTGGTGCTGATCGAGGCTATGTCGTTTGAACTGCCCGTTGTGGCAACTCGATGGCGTGGCATTCCCGACATTGTGGATGATTGCGAAACGGGATTTTTAGTTGAACCGCACGATGTCATGGCAGTGGCCGATCGATTGGCGCAATTACATTTCGATCCACCACTCCGCGAACAATTTGGCAAAGCGGGACGCCAAAAATTTTTGCAGGAATTTACCACAGAACAATACCTTGGACGGATGGAAGATGTGATTGTGGCAACAGCAACAGGTTAGTAATGTCATGAAGCTGAAATATTTGACTTCGAAATTCAATGAGTTGCGGCAGCATCCGGGTTACCAGCGCAATCCTCCGGTAACTCTCTGGCGTGCAGCCGCTTGGTCGGCACATTGCCTACTTGGCATGCCAGCGCGGGCAAAATTTCGTCGCTGGAATTTTCGATTGTATTTACCACCGAAATGGCGTGGCGGAGGTTGCACGTCGCCGTACGTATTCCGTGAAGATTACGAACCGGAAGTGAAGTTGCTTGAGCGATTTTTGCAGCCGGGAATGACGTTTATCGATGGCGGTGCGAATACCGGCGTGTTTACATTTACAGCGGCATCTTTAGTGGGACCAGGTGGTCGTGTGGTAGCGTTCGAGCCGGGAACAGCTTGCTTTACGGCACTGACCCGCTCTGTTGAATTAAACAATGCCCATCATGTGACACTGCGTCAGCAAGCTATTTCCAATCAATGCGGAACCGCCCGGTTTTATCATCACGACAATCAAGAAAATTCGTTCTCATTAGGTGGTGCTGGAGATGTAGGTTACGAAGAAATTAACACGACGACACTCGATCTAGTCGCCGACGAATTGAATTTGAATCGAATCGATTTCATCAAACTCGACGTCGAAGGTGCCGAAGAATTGGTCTTCCGTGGTGGCCGCGAAATTTTGGCCAAGCACCGGCCGCTGGTGTTATTCGAAGTGAACCCCGAAGCCGCGGCGCGATTAAATTTGGATGCGGGTGGCGCTTGTCGTGTGCTTGACGAATTGGATTATCGTTTTTTCCACCTGAATGCCGGCGGTGAATTACAACCGGTTGAAACATCGACGGAATTCGGCAACTTGCTGGCAGTGCCCGTCGAAAAATCGGCCAGCTTACAACTTAGCTTAACTCCTGAATCTACTCCCAAGTCACAACCAGCAGTTGCAATTTCCTGATTCTCAACTTTTGACGATCCTAATCTTTGACGCCTGATTTATGTCTATCGCCATTATCACTGGTTCCGCTGGCCTGATTGGCTCTGAAGCAAGCCGCTATTTTGCCGAGCAAGGGCTCGACGTTGTTGGTATTGATAACGACATGCGCCGGCACTTTTTTGGTGAAGGTGCTTCGACAAATTGGCAACGCATGCGCCTGGAAGAGGAATTAGGCTCGCGCTATCAACACATGGATGTCGATATTCGTGACACAGATGCCATTCATCAAGTCTTTCGCCGCTACGGTAAACAAATCGCACTGGTGATTCACACCGCTGCTCAGCCGTCTCACGATTGGGCTGCAAACGAACCCATGACCGATTTTACCGTTAATGCCGTAGGCACATTGAACCTGCTTGAGGCAACGCGGCAATTTGCCCAAGAAGCGGCGTTCATTTTCACATCAACGAACAAAGTTTACGGCGACTCGCCCAATCGATTGCCGCTGGTTGAACTCGATACACGATGGGAAATCGACCCCGATCATGCTTGGTTACATGGCATTCCGGAAGATATGTCGATCGACCAATCACTACATAGTTTATTTGGTGCATCGAAAGTTGCGGCCGATGTCTTAGTGCAAGAATACGGTCGTTATTTTGATATGCGAACCGCATGCTTTCGCGGCGGCTGCTTAACGGGCCCGAATCATAGTGGCGCTCAATTGCATGGTTTCCTAGCCTACCTGATGAAGTGTGCCGCCACGGGTTCGCCTTACACCGTATTCGGTTATGCGGGCAAGCAAGTGCGAGACAACATTCACAGTGCCGATTTGGTACAAGCATTTGATCAATTCTTCCGAAAGCCCCGTAGTGGAGAGGTATACAACATCGGCGGCAGCCGCTTCAGCAACTGCTCAATGCTCGAAGCAATTGAATGTTGCGAAGAAATTACAGGTCAGCCGCTCCAGTGGACATACCGCGAACAGAATCGCACGGGTGATCATATCTGGTGGATTAGTGACGTTGCAAAGTTCCAACGACATTATCCCGCTTGGCAACTGACCTATGATGTGCCACGCATTCTACGTGAAATTTATGAATTCAATGCCGATCGTTGGTTGGAGGTCGCACAGCGATGATCGACTTGGGAAAACATAGCGTGCTCGGCGTCAATATCCATGCGGTAGATTACGCTGCTGCAGTGGATCGCGTCATTTGCGCAGCCTCGGAATCCCGGCCGCTGTCTGTATCCGCTTTGGCGGTTCATGGGGTAATGACAGGTGTGCTCGACCCTCTACATCGATATCGGTTGAATCAATTCGATTTGATTGTTCCCGACGGTCAGCCGGTACGTTGGGCGTTACGCTGGTTACATCGAAAAAAACTACCCGATCGAGTTTATGGCCCCAATTTAATGCTGAAAGTATGCGAGCGCGCTGCAGCAGAAAATTTGCCAATTTATTTATTTGGTTCTACGCAGGAATTGCTAACGGCTCTTTCAGAAAAATTGACAAAGCAGTTTCCTAACCTGAAAATTGCCGGTAGTCGACCATCGGCGTTTCGACAACTTTCACAACCAGAACGAGATCAAGTCGTTGATCAAATTCGAGCCAGTGGGGCACGAATCGTATTTGTCGGCTTAGGCTGCCCACGGCAAGAAGTTTTTGTCTTTGAGATGCGAGAGTTACTAAGAATGCCGCTTTTGGCCGTCGGAGCAGCATTCAGTTTTCATGCAGGAATTTTGCCCCAAGCACCCGCTGCATTGCAGCGCTGGGGATTAGAATGGATGTATCGCCTGATCCAAGAGCCACGGCGACTTTGGAAGCGTTATGTGCTACTAAATCCCTTATACTTAACCTTGTTAGGTTTACAAAAATCTGGGCTTTGGAGCGGAGGACGAAATCAAGGTAGACAGCCATTGGAAGAACTTCGGTATGGATAAAACTGGAATGTATTGAGGGCAATTTTATGTCAGACCACACACCTAAAATTAGCATTGGCCTGCCTGTTTATAACGGCGAAAAATATCTGGCCAGTGCCATCCATTCGCTATTAACTCAAACGTTCGAAGACTTTGAACTGATTATTTCAGACAATGCTTCTACCGATAGCACGGCCGAAATTTGCCGTTGGTATGCGGCTCGTGATTCGCGGATTCGTTATTATCGAGAAGAAGCAAATCGTGGCGCTGCTTGGAATTTCACTCGTACCTTCGAACTTGCCCGCGGTGAATACTTTAAATGGCAAGCGCACGATGATTTGTGCGAGACAACATTTTTAGAAAAATGCGTCGCTGTACTTGATGCCGATCCTTCGATCATTCTCTGCCATACTCGCTCGGCTGTCATCGATTGTCTCGGCAATTTGGCCCCCGAGGATCCGGCCAGTTGGCGACGAACGGGTGAAGGCGTCACTTTACCGCCCGTGGGCGATGCTCTGTCAGTACGCGGATTGGATGCCGTTTCACCATCAGAACGTTATGCCGGTGTGCTGTTAAATACCATTTGGTGTTTTGAAATGTTTGGCGTGATACGACGCAGTGTCATGGAACAAACAGGTAAATTACGAGCTTATCGAGCCGCAGAAAAAGTATTTCTTGCTGAATTGGCGCTGCTCGGACGATTTTATGAGGTGCCCGAGGTTTTGTTCCTTTCGCGCCGTCATGCAGATCAATTTTCTCTAATGTCCACGGCGGCAGCCCAGCATCAATGGGTGAAACCAGGCAAGAAAAAATTGCGTCTTCCCATTCCACGACAAGTAAGACCGACGATTGGACACCTAATGTTATTACCGGCCGCTCCAATTAGTTCGAGCCAGCGACTGCGATGTTTTGGCGGTTGGCTGCGGTACATCTTCCAAGTGGGGAAATGGAAGCGAATCGCGATTTGTACGCTACGAGGAGCAGGCATTTCCGATGGCCTGCT
>CAZIGP010000038.1:9597-10870 GCA_964538425.1 uncultured Pirellulales bacterium
TGCTTCAAGCTCCTGAATCACAAAAAACATGGAAAAGACGGTCGGTTGGTGCGGCCTCTACGGATTCTAGCACGGCAAAACGAGAATTAGCATCTTCTGCAAGTTCCTTTCGCTAGGTTCGCGGGATGTAAGAAATTATTCTGAAATAATGGGCACAATCTTACAACTTTCGAGCAGCGCCAAAGGTGTGATTCATGCAGATCTAGATTCGATCTGTTCCACACTCGCGAATGAATTTTCCCAATTGGCCGGTAAGCGATTGCTGATTACTGGTGGAGTCCATTACGCACTTTAATGCCGCAAATTCTTTACAGCCACAGATCGATTTAGTGGTTGTCGATAGTTTTACGCGAGGCCGGCCTGAATGGTTAACAAATTTATCCAATAGCAAAAACTTGCAATTGGTGCAGCACGATATCGTTTCTCCTTTGCCTGCTAAAGTAGGCGAATTTGATTTTATCATTCATGCGGCAGGTATCGCTTCGCCAACATTTTATCGTCGCTATCCGCTCGAGACGATGGATGCCAATATTAGCGGCCTGCGGCATTTGCTCGATGCAGCACGTCGCCAGACCGATGCTGGACGACCTCTCCAAGGTTTCTTGTTCTTCTCGAGCAGCGAAATTTACGGTGACCCGCTTCCCAGCGAAATTCCCACCGCCGAAACCTATCGCGGCAATGTTTCTTGCACGGGCCCGCGGGCTTGCTACGACGAATCGAAACGCTATGGCGAGACACTTTGCACTGTCTATGCTCGACAATATGGCGTGCCAACAAAGATGGCTCGGCCATTCAACAATTATGGTCCGGGATTGAAAATTTCTGACAGGCGTGTGATCCCCGATTTCGCGCGCGATATTTTTGCCGGGCGCGACATCGTGATGCTTTCCGATGGTGCGCCAACTCGCACATTTTGTTACATCAGCGATGCGGTGACGGGCTATTATAAAGCCCTCGTGCGCGGCGGATTGGGAGAGGCATACAATGTCGGCTCCGAACGCCCTGAAATTTCAATGCGTGAGCTGGCAGAGATGTTGGCCGAAGTTGGCCGCGACTTGTTTGGCTACAAAGGCCGTGTGGTGCACCGTCAAAGCGATGAAAAAGATTATTTGGTTGATAACCCCGATCGGCGCTGCCCCAACATCGATAAAGCCCGTACAGAATTGGGCTATGAACCGCAGGTTTCACTCCACGACGGCTTACAGCGCTCGATGATTTGGTATCACTCCCATCAAGAAGCGGAGGATGCCTGATGAAGGTCTCTATTATCGGG
>CAZIGP010000038.1:10880-13595 GCA_964538425.1 uncultured Pirellulales bacterium
AGCGGTGCTTGTCTGGCCGATTTCGGCCACCCCGTTTGGTTGGTCGATGCGGATGCCACAAAAGTGGATGCCATCAGCCGCGGCATTTCGCCAATTCATGAAGTTGGATTAGACGATCTAATCCAGCGCAATATTGGCAAACGGTTATTGGCAACGACAAATCTACCTGCTGCGATTGCCGAAACAGAAATGACGTTGATTGCAGTCGGTACTCCATCGACAGCAGGCGAGATCGATCTGTCTTACATACGGCAGGCAGCGCAACAAATTGGCGAAGCACTTCAGGCAAAAACATCGTATCACGTCGTGACGGTCAAAAGCACCGTGGTACCCGGAACCACCGATCGTGTCGTCCGGCCAATTTTAGAGCAAGCTTCGGGCAAACCAGCGGGCGAAAATTTTGGCGTTGGGATGAATCCGGAATTTCTTACGGAAGGACAAGCGGTCGCCGATTTTTTCAAACCCGACCGGATTGTGCTCGGTGGCATGGATGAACGCACGATTGATACATTGGCAAAACTATATTCCGTGCTGCCAGAAGCCGAAGTCATCCGCACGAATAATGGCACGGCCGAAATGATTAAATATGCTTCGAATGTGTTATTGGCAACAACGATTTCACTTTCGAATGAATTGGCGAATTTATGCAGCGCAATCGGTGGTATCGATGCCATGGAAGTTATGCGAGGCGTACATCGCTCAAACTATTTTAGCCCTTTGAGCAAAGATGGTTCAAAAGTAACAGCTCCTCTCGCGGCGTTTTTCTCTCCTGGCTGCGGTTTTGGCGGCAGTTGCTTACCAAAAGATGTCCAGGCTTTAGTGACCCATGGCCATAAGCACGGCGCAAAAATGCAGGTGCTGAATGCTGCCATGGAAACTAACTTGCAGCAACCAGAACAAGTAATCGAACTCGTGAAGCGGCACTTTACGTCGCTCCGCGGAGTTCGAGTGTCAGTGCTAGGCTTGGCTTTTAAGCCGGGAACGGATGACGTGCGCCATTCACCCGCTGCACCGATCATTCGACGCTTGCACGAAGAAGGAGCTGAAATTCGCGCGTTTGATCCAATTGTCAACGGACAGTTTTCTCGAACATTGCCTGATGTGCCAGTTCAGTTTTGCGCCGATCTGCCGGCAGCCGTAAGTGATTGCGACGCCGTTGTCATCGTCACCCGTTGGCCGCAGTTTGAACAAGTGCCTCAGTTGGTTGGCAAACTCAAGCAACCGCCGCTGGTGATCGATGGCCGCAGGATGCTTCCGCCCGATAGTGTGCCTAGATACGAAGGAATCGGTCTTCGAACATGAAATTTCGCGAAACTCCTATCGCTGGCGCATGGTTGATCGACTTGGATCGCATCCAAGACGACCGAGGATACTTTGCCCGCGCATGGTGCAAAAACGAACTTGCATCGCACGGGTTGAACGCCGAATTGTCCCAGGCCAACGTCGGTTATTCAAAGCTCCGTGGTACCATTCGTGGCATGCATTTCCAATTGGAACCTATGGCCGAAGTGAAATTGGTTCGCTGCACGCGCGGGGCGATTTATGATGTGGTGGTCGATCTGCGACCCGACTCCCCAACATTTTGTCAGTGGTATGCCCACGAATTAACCGCCGAAAACAGCACAATGCTTTACATTCCGGAAGGTTGTGCTCACGGCTGTCAAGCATTGGCCGATGGCTCAGAGTTTTTCTACTTTGCTTCGCGGCCCTTTAGCCGAGAACTTTCGCGCGGCGTGCGATATGACGACCCGGCTTTCAACATTTCTTGGCCGCTTGCCATAACAGAAATTTCTGTGGCAGATCGTTCCTGGCCCGATTTCAAAATCATGGTGGAGGCGCGATAGTGGTTATTTTAGATCGAGCTTTGCAGAAACGAGAAGATAGTGGCGAGCCGATTCGTGTCGGGCTCATTGGCGCAGGTTTCATGGGCCGCGCAATTGCCAGGCAGCTTTGCACGCCGCTGGTCGGAATGCGATTGGCCGCGATTGCCAATCGGCATCTTGATGGCGCGCAACAAGCATGGTCGCATGCCGGTGAATCGAACTTTGTAACCGCAAAATCTCAGCGAGAGCTGGACGTCGCGGTTGCCGCAGGCCGACCCGTTGCGACGGACGACGTGGCCTTGCTTTGCCATGCGGCGGAGATCGACGTGCTGATCGAAGTCACGGGGCACGTTGAATCGAGTGCTCATACGGTGCTAGAGGCGATTGCAGGTCGCAAGCATCTTGTGCTGATGAATGCCGAGTTGGACGCCACGGTCGGTCCTATTTTGAAAAAGCGTGCGGACGATGCAGGCGTTATCATTAGCAATACCGAAGGCGATGAACCAGGTGTCGTCTTGAATCTGTATCGTTACGTGAAGACGATCGGTTACCATCTGGTGCTGGCAGGCAATATCAAAGGCTTCCTGGATCGCTATCGCACCCCCGAAACGCAGCGCGGTTTTGCAGAAAAGACCGGTCAATCCGCGAACATGGTAACGTCGTTCGCCGACGGCACAAAACTTTCGATGGAAGCCTGCCTGGTGGCCAATGCCACGGGTTTAAAAATTGGCCGCCGTGGTATGTTCGGGCCGAAATGTGCCCATGTTAAAGACGTGATCCAGCACTTTTCTCCAGAACAATTGCTTGATCAACCCTTGGTAGATTTTGCTTTGGGAGCCGAGCCTGGAACGGGTGCATTCGTCGTCGGCTATAACGACGAACCGGCCAAGCA
>CAZIGP010000039.1:0-11142 GCA_964538425.1 uncultured Pirellulales bacterium
CAGCCGCATGCTGTCTTCGGTCGTCATGCGAGTCAGCGGGATGCCGGTCATTTTGGAAATGACTTCGGCAATCACTTCTTCGTCCACGACGCCATCGGTCTCGCGGCTGCGTTCGCGCCAGTCGCGAGTGATTTGCTGTTTCTTCTTTTTCAGTTTGTCAGCCGAGTCACGGAGCGACGCGGCCTTTTCGAAGTCTTGATTGGCAACAGCTTCTTCCTTTTCTTTGTTGAGCCGTTCGACTTCTTCGTCGATTTCTTTCAAATCCGGCGGCTTAGTCATCGCCTTGAGCCGCACGCGAGCACCAGCTTCGTCGATCACGTCGATCGCCTTATCGGGCAAGCAGCGCCCGGTGATGTAGCGAGTCGAAAGCTCGACCGCTTCCTCCACGGCGTCGTCGGTGATTTGCACTCGGTGGTGTTGCTCGTACCGATCTCGTAAACCTTTGAGGATTTCGATCGTCTCGGCTTTGTTGGAAGGCTCAACGATAATTTCTTGGAATCGTCGGGCAAGTGCGCTGTCTTTTTCGATGTACTTGCGGTACTCGTCGAGCGTCGTCGCACCGATGCATTGAATTTCGCCGCGTGCCAGCGCTGGTTTCAATACATTGCTCGCATCGATGGCACCTTCTGCACCGCCAGCACCGACCAAAGTGTGCAACTCGTCGATAAACAAAATCGTGTTCTTCGCGCGACGGACTTCGTTCATCACCGCCTTAATGCGCTCTTCGAATTGACCGCGGTATTTCGTGCCGGCGACCATCATCGCCAAGTCGAGCACGACAATCCGCTTTTCAGTCATGATTTCCGGCACATTGGCATCCACCACGCGCTGGGCAAGGCCTTCAACAATGGCTGTCTTGCCTACGCCGGCTTCACCAAGGAGCACGGGATTGTTCTTCGTACGGCGGCAAAGAATTTGAATGGCACGTTCGATTTCTCGTTCGCGACCAATAACAGGATCGAGCTTGCTTTGACGAGCAAGTTCCGTCAAATCGCGGCCAAAGCTATCGAGGGCTGGCGTTTTTGATTTACCGCTTTTTTGGCTGCCGCTTCCTTCCGCGCCACCGCCGCCTCCCGCGCGTTCCATTCCGCCGCGCTCGCCGCCGCCGCCACCTTCTCCTTCCATGCCGTGACCCAGCAGGCTGAGCACTTCTTCGCGCACATCTTCAAGCTTGAGGCCCAGGTTCATCAAAACTTGGGCCGCTACGCCTTCTTGCTCACGCAGAAGGCCGAGCAAAATATGCTCGGTGCCAACGTAGTTGTGATTCAAATTACGAGCCTCTTCCATCGCATACTCGATGACTTTCTTGGCTCGTGGAGTTTGCGGCAACTTGCCCATCGTGACCATGTCGGGCCCGCTCTGGACAAGTTTTTCAACTTCCAGTCGGATCTTCCGCAAATCGATATCTAAGTTTTTCAGCACGTTCGCCGCCACGCCGCTGCCTTCTTTGATGAGGCCAAGCAGCACGTGTTCGGTGCCGATGTATTCGTGATTGAAACGCTGGGCCTCTTGATTGGCCAGTTGCATGACCTTGCGAGCCCGATCGGTAAAGCGTTCGTACATGGTGGTTCCTTCTAAAGTGTCTTGTGTCTCTCGTGTCTGATTTGCCGGTAATCGGTAATAACGCGTAGTTACGACCGACTGCTCATGCTGCTTGATTTGCTGGCGGTTCTTCTTGGTTTGTTGATGGTTCGGTTTCTACTTCACTCTCGCTAGTTTCCTGCGGATGAAACTGCTCATCCAACAATTGCCGTTCTCGTTTAATCTCCACGTTCCATTTTTCAGCTCCTTCGGTTGCTTCCAGTTTTCTTAGTCGTTGCGAAGCCTCGGTCAATTGTCCCGTCCGACGTAGTAAACTGGCAAGCATCAACTGAGCATCCACATCCTGCGGATTACTACGAACCAGCTGCGTCAAAAGTTGTTCTGCCGCAATCCAGTTCCCACTTAAGTATTCGCGCCCGGCGCGGCGAAACAAGTCCTCCCCGCCGTTACCCGCCTGCTGTGGGTCAAAACCCTTTAGTTGGCGGACGGATAACATCACCGATACTGCCCAAACCAACACCGACAATAGCCATACACCGGCGCGCGACCAAGGGTCAATCAGCTCGGTCCACACAAATGTGGACACAACCGCCAAATTCACCAACCAAGCAAAACCGCACGCTAAAGCCAATCCCCACCAAGCTCCAGTAAACCAAAGCTGAGCTAGGCCTGGCCAAACCACGGTAATCCATCGCGCCCAGTACATAGGCCGGTTTCCTCCGTGAAGAACTCCAATACATCCATTTCGCAATCGTAGGCTATCAGTACAACAATGGAGGAGAGCAGACTCCAGGAACCTGTAATTTTATTTTTCTCCACGTCGCTTGCACCGCACGACGTAACTCTATGAAAACCTAGGAGTTACGGTGCGGCAGCTCGATTAACGACCAACTGCTCTGGAAATTCTAACTCTTGGCCAGACCGGCAGCAAGATAAGCAGTAGCTTGCACTTAGGAAAAACAAACCCTTAAAATTGCCGGCGAAACGACGTTGGAATGGCGCCGTGAACGGTTTCAAACTTTTTATTGCTGCAATCAAACCATCGTCAAAATTCCAGCCAATGCCAGGGTTTGGTAAAACAAATAACCTATTAACCCAGAACCTTCCCGAAACTCTAGGAAGAACATGAACAACGCAACGCAGGATCCGGCCAATTTTTCCAATGTGCCTGCAATGAATGCCTCTCAACTGGGAGGTATCGAAACTTCGGTTCTCGACAATGGGCCAGGACGAGGCGTGCGAATTGCCTGGATTAATACCGGCGGTGGACTGCGCTACAAGGTAGTTATCGACCGAGGGCTCGATATCGCGGATGCAGAGTTTCTTGGACAATCGCTCACTTGGCATTCTCCCACGGGCGTAGCTGCCCCGCGACCTGCCTATAGTAAAGGGATCGATTGGCTGCGTAGTTTCTACGGTGGGCTGATGGTGAGCTGCGGACCACTGAATGTCGGACGCCCTTTTGAAGAAAACGGAGAAGCCTTTGGCCTGCATGGTTCGCACTCGAATACCGCGGCCACTTTGGAATCGATCATCAATCCCGACCTTTCTCGTGGCCAGCTAGAAATGAAAATCGTCGGGCTCGTGCGAACGGCACGTGTTTTCGGATCAAATTTACAACTGCGTCGCACCATTGCCAGTAAATTAGGTGAATCGACCATTAGCGTGACCGACGAATTCACCAATCAAGGCGATGTGCGAACGCCACTTTCTTGGCTACTACACATCAACTTTGGCTATCCGCTGCTCGAGCCCGAGGCCAGCACCTATTGTTTCCGAGGCCAACCTTCAGCGCTTCGAGGTTGCGATGATTGGTATAGCGCGACGAACGATTTTCGGTCCGCACCAAAGCCGATGGAATCGCATCGAGGTGGTGGCGAGTTTTGTGCGTACATCTCCCCCGACTTTAACAGCGACGGCAACGCCCTCGTTGGTGTCGTAAATCGCAAACGAGGCTTTGGCGTAAAAATTGAGTTCGCACAAAAAGACTATCCACGTTTAGTGAATTGGCAGCATTGGGGACCAAACGGATCTTACGTCGGTGCACTCGAACCGACCAACGCCGGCGTAGAAGGCCGCCCCACCGACATCGAGCGCGGCTGGCAGCAGTATCTCGACCCCGGCGAAAGCCGCACGCTGCACTGCAAATTATCCGCGACAAACCAACCCGCCGAATTACAAAAATTGCTCGATCTCAATCGAACATAGAGGCAATTATTTGCCCTCCGCAGGCTGAATGGCAAATAGCAAGTTCTTGGTCGCGATAAAAAGCACTCCGTTCGCTACAATCGGCGTGCTATAAACACTGCTACCCATGTTAATTTCGGCGAGAATTTCTTTTTCTTTGCCGTGCTTGAAAACCGTCACCTCACCGTCTTCATCGCCAATGTAGACTTTGCCATCGGCCACCAGTGGCGAGGCCCAACTGGCCGCCAGCATGTCATGCGTCCAAAGTTGCTTGCCGGTTTTGGCGTCGAGGCAATGCACTAAACCGCTAAAGTCGGCCACATACAGAATGTCGTCTTTAATCGCTACTGTGCCGCACGTGCGATGCATTTGCTCTTCAAACGCCAATTTGCCGTCGCCGTCGATATCTTGACCTTCATAATGCCACACGGCTGCACTGTTAGGATTTGGCCGAGTGAAGTCGCCATCCTCTGCCACACAAGCTTGATTACGTTTATGGGCGATCGGTTTATCGGGACTATTGCTGTTAAACACCAATTCGGTGCTCACATCGCCGCGCTTCGTCGGATCGATACACCACATGTGACCGACGCCTTCGCCATGCTCCGGATCTTCACCAACGCCAATGTAGACCAGCCCGTTGTAAATCACCGGTGTGCCAATGAGATGGTTCCGATCGGCCCGGCCGCCGAGCACATATTTTGATTTCTTTGGGTTGCAGTCAAACTTCCACAAAATTTTCGCTTTGCCCTTGCCGTCACCGCGAGCGTCGTAGCTGTAAAGCCAACCATCGCCGGCGCCAAACAGCACCTGCGGAACTCCGCCCAGCATCGCATAAGCGGGCGAAGACCACTGGCCGTGCAGCACATTTTTACCCGGCGAGTTATCGGTCCACAGCACTTTGCCGGTTTTTTTATTCACGGCGATGAACGAAGGGGCATTAGGCGACGGCAAATTAAGGTGCCCTTCATCAACACCGTTCGAAGTATTGATGAACAGCACATCACCAGCAGCCGCAATCGAGCAACTACACATGTTATGCTGCGAGACGCCAAGTTCGTTCATCATGTCGAGAACCCAAACGACGTCGGCTTCCTTCTTTTCTTCCCACGTGGCTTCGGGATTCTTTTTTAACACGGCTTCTTTTTCATTCTTCACCACACCGTCGTTTTCCCCATCATGGAAGCCTTCCGTATCAAGACATTTCACTTCCCCGCGGCTGGTGACATACCACAGTCGATCACCTTCGATCAGCGGCGCACAGCAAATACCTTGCAGCGGCCAATCATGAACCCGTCCTGTCGGCAGCTTTTCGCTACTGTCTTGCCAAAGAAATTCGCCGGTTTTTTCGTCAAAGCACAAGAGCGTGCCCAAATCGACTTCCGCCGGATAGCGTTTCAAGTACGCAGCCCCGTTATTACTCCCCGAGTAAACTTTGCCGTTGGCAACCGCAGCGTTGCCGTAGCTTTGCGAACCAAGCTGCGCGGCCCATTTGATATTCTCCGCGGTGTCTTTCTTCCAAGCGCCGGTGTCAAAATCCACTTCACCGGGGTTCCATTCCTGCGGCAGGTTTTTTGCCTCGGGCGTATTGTTGCGCAGCGACGAACCACCCCACTGGCCCCAATCGTTTTCGCCAATGCCAATCACCTCGGAAGCATGTTTTTCCAAACCCTGCACTCCTTGAAGAATCCCTTTCACATTCGCGGGCTGCTTCCCCAAGTCCATCGGGCTGCCGCTCGCGCGCGCAGTGCTGGCTTCATTGGCCGACACCGCATGCGGCAACTGCCAACAAACTAGCGCAGCTACCGAAATGAATGCCACTATCGAAAGGAAAGAGCGAATCATTGATCAAACCTCAAAAATAAAACTCTCTAGCGAATTAAAACTGCACTGCTAAAACTGCCTGTGTCTTTAGCTCACTTCGTCTTTAGCACACCGCATCTTTGTCTTGATAATTCTCTCACTTCGCCGCAGTCCCTTCATTCGGCGTCACGCTAAGATTATCGATGTAAATTTCTGCATTCGTGGCATTGCCAAACAAACCCGGGCTCCCTTGCACGTTGGCAACTTCGTCGGTCGTTTCAATCGTCCACGCCTCGGGTTCTTTCTCGCCACGAGGCCACACCTTGCCTCGCAATAACGCTTTGCCATCCTTCGTTTCTGCGCGAAACTTTATCGTATACCACTTGTTCCCTTTCCAAGCGAACGGAATCGTTTTTGAAAACCGTGTTTCCACCTGCGGTGGCCACGAGCGAATTTGTAACTGCTGGCTCGCTCCCATCAAATCAATCGTATAGCGCTGAGCAATCAAGCCCATGTCGGGCAATTCGCCGTTGTTGTCTTGGCCTTGAAGGTCGGCTTGAATCGTGTAATCGTGCAAATCGGGCTGCCCCATCCAACATTGGCTGCGTGTGCCTTTGGGAATGGTGGTCACTTTAACCATCATCTTTTCGCCGTCGACTTCGCGCACCTTATGACGGTGACGAGCGCCGACCCAAATAATCGGCACTTCGCCTTCCATTTTGCCGGCAGGGTTTTTAGCAAATTCGGTGCTGTTGAAATCAAACTTCCACGGCAATGGCGGCACAATGCGAACGCGAGCTTGCCCTTTAACATCGCCGGCTTTCACCGTAACGGTCGCAATGCTGGGTTGCTTCACCGCCGGCACAACATACTCAGCAAACAACCCGCGCTCGGCGTCGTTCAAATCTTTAAGCTTTCCTGGCCCGGCCAGTTCAAAATCGAAATACGGAGCCTCGCCCGTCGCCAATTTTTGGCCAGCGGCATTAAAACCATAAGCGTTGAACCGCAGCGTCTCACCAGGCCGAGCAAGCACTTCGCAAGGCGAAATTTGCACCCACGCCAGTTGGCTATTCCCCGCCGCTTTATTATTGACCGTTTCCTTCGGTCCCTCCGGAATCGTCGTCGCCGCCGGCTTCGCATCTTTTTTGCCCAAGCAATACAATGCCCCGCCCGTCGGCAAATAAATCTTCCCATGCGAAACCGCCATCGAGCCGCTCACTTCGTCCCTCTCCGGCAGCCTCATCTTATTGACCGATTTCACGCCACTGGCCGTCGGCTCAAAAACATTCCAAGCCGTGGTCGAGCAAATGTAAAGCTTGCCATCGGCGAATAGCGGCGTCCCCCGCACAATCGTGCCGACAATTTTCGTCGGCCGATTGCCGATGCGTTTACCCGTCTCGGCATCGACGACATACAAACTCCCCGCATCGTCGATCGAATAAACTCGGCCGTCCACCACCAGCGGCGACGTTTTGCCCGCCATCACCCCCGGCACGCGCCACACTTCATTCGTGGCGGTAATGTCCCCTTTGCCTGCGCCATTGATGCAAACGAGCGCCCCCATCGATTTGTTGTCGAGGTTCTCCTCGGCCTGTGACATATATATCTTGTCGCCAACCACCGTCGGCGAAACATTCAATCCCCGCCGCGACATCCGGAAGTTCCAAATCGGCTTGCCGGTTCTTGGCTGAAACGCCCACACGGCTCCGTCGCTCGAACCAAAGATCATCGCCGCCTGGCCATCGAGCACCGTCAAAACCGGCGTGCTATAAATAGTGTCTTCCGGCGACGGTTTGGTGCCGTTGAACCAACGCACCTCTCCCGTTTTTTTGTCCATCGCAATCTGGCGATGCGCCGGCCTGGCCATCTCTCCCCAGCCAATCACCACGCCACTCACGATGACCATATCTTCGAACACCACCGGCGTATGAGTTCGCCCACCATAAGTGCTCAGTAAGCCAAACTCTTCGTGCAGCGAGCGCGACCACAGCGTTTTACCCGTCTCGCCGTCAATACAACTGAAGTAACCGTTGACACCTTGCGCATAAATATGGCCAGTCGTCGGATCACCCACCACCGACGGCCAGCCCACGCGCTCGGCGGGCACGTCCGACAAATAAACATTCCAAGTGTTTTCCCACAACTTCTTGCCGGTCTCGGCATCAAGGCAGATCACTTTTTCTTGTTCTTCGCGCGTGTCAGGTTTATGACGCACCTGCGTATAAACTTTGCCGTTCATCACAATCGGTGAAGAAATCCCTCCGGCCTCTTCGTTTTTCCACAGCACATTTTCGCCGGTCTCCGGATTCCACTTCTCAATCAATCCTGTCTCTCGCGAAATCCGATTTTGTTCCGGCCCGCGCCAGTTCGACCAATCCATCGGGTCGGCCGCGCGACAACGACCTGGCTCCATTTCAAAACCAATCAGCAAACCAAAGCTGAAGACAAGCCAGGCGGGCAACAGTCGGACATTCATAAAGAAACTCTCCGGCAGGTTCCGGTTATCCGGATTAGGCAGGTGGGATAATGTTAAGGATAAGTCGAGGGAAAGGCCGCGGCAAGCGGCCAAAAAAGGCAGAACGCAGCAGGCAGAAAACTTATCAACCGCACATTTCTGTCTTTTGCTGTCTGCATTCTGCCTTTCAATCAAACCACTCATCCGTGGGATCAAATTTTGGCACCGAGACAATCAATACCTGCATTTTACCGATCGCCCGATGCCGCACTCCCGGCGGGATCAAAATGCACAAACCGGGATGCACAGAAACGGTGTCCTCGTCAAGCTGCATCTTCGCATCCGCGTCGCAACTTAAAAAGTAGTAAGTTTCGGTGTGCTCCTTGTGGTAATGCAGCCTCGCATCGGCCGAAATTTCCGTAAGGTGAAACGTCAGTGGCGAATCCGATTCAGCAAACGCCCGCCGCGCAGTCCCACAAGGACACGGCACGCCAGGAACGTTGCCCAGTTCGACGATTTCGTAGCGCTTAGTAATCGTAAACCCAATAAAAGCTTTTCTGGATGCTTGATAATCGGAGCTATTGGGGCTGAGCGAATCCGGATTTTTCCGCGTACTACCGGCCTCTCGCACTCAACCATCCAGAATCCCTCGCGATTGCGCTCAACTTGCCGTCCGTTACGGTCCCACAAGCTGCGAAAACTTTTCCGGCAATTCCCGCCGCTAGCACGACGAACACCGGAAGTTATACCACGTTGGCAAGACTTAATGACATCAAGGCTGTGGTATAAACCACAAAGTTTCACTAGCTTTTCCTTACGCCAAGGTTTGCGCCACAGTTGCCGTAAGCTATTTGCACAAAAAAACTTCCGGCTCCTCAAGGGCGCAAACTCGGCAAACCGATACCTCAGTTTGTCCCCCTGGAATCAACGTGCACACCATGGCACGTACAAGGGGCGTCAGGCAACCGGTTCAGTTATTTCGGGTCAAGGATTGGCTCGACGGACCTGGCGCAATACACCGTGTGGACCGCGGTTTTCAAACCCACCAAACCTAGGCTGCAGCTTTCCGATCTCAACCCTCCTGGCACTGCCGTGTCACACATGGCCCCGCCTTGCCTGGTCGGATGAAATGCGAGCCTAAGGATGGTCAGGACTGTTCTCTCCGCGTTGGAAGAACCGTCGGGATGCGCGCAAGACTGCGATCCAACTCGTAAAGGAGACGTTGCTCGATGAAACTGAAACTGGTATTTGGAGCGCTCATGCTAAGCATGAGCTTGGCCGGCCAGAGCTACGGGTTCGAATTGCTCGACCGTATGCTTTTTGGCGGCGGCTCGGACTGTTGCTGCGAGCCACAGTGCTGCGAAAAATCTTGCTGTGCCGCTGAAGCTTCGTGCGGTTGCCAACAGGCTTGCGAACCTGCCTGTGGTTGCCAACAAGCTTGCGAGCCAGCTTGCGGCTGCAATAGCGGCTGCAACACCTGCTGCAACAGCTGCTGCCACAAGCACTGCGGTTGCGATCTGTTCTGCGGTTTGAAAGGTTTGTTCCACTGCTGCCACCACAAATGCTGCAAGCCTTGCTGCAATAGCTGCAACACTTGCGAACCAGCTTGTGGTTGCAATGCTGCTGCGACTTGCGAACCTGCTTGTGCTGCTGCTGCTCCTTCTTGCGGTTGCGAACCTGCTTGCGGCGCTCAAGCCAATTGCGGTTGCGAACCAGCTTGCGGATGCAACAACAGCTGCGGTTGCAATAACAGCTGTGGCTGCAACAGCTGCTGCAAGAAGAGCTGCTGCTGCAAACGTCACTGCTGCTTGCTCGACCTGTTCTCGTGCCACAAGTGCTGCAAGAAATCTTGCTGCAATAGCTGCTGCAATACTTGCAACAGCTGCGGTTGCGGTGCTGCTGCTCCGGCTTGCGGATGCGGCGGTGCAGCTCCTGCTCCGGCTGCTGGAAGCGGCGACGCTGCTCCTATGCCTCCGGCACCAATGGCCGATCCTTCGGCTGCCATCCCTGGCACCCGTCGCGTCGTCCAAGCCAGCAAGTACGTTCGTGCTAACTAAGTTCGCACGCCCGCTTGTTTGAAGATTAAACTCTGCCCGATACGAAAGTGTCGGGCAGAGTTTTTTTATGCGCAAAATTATCTCCCCTTTTGCACTCCGGCTTTTTACTCTTTCAATTGTGAGAATTTGGTTTGGGTGGCACGCCCTGACGTAAGAAACGGCGTGGATTGAACTTGGATCACGCCCTTCGCAGACTCAGTTCTCCTCTCTTTTGCGCCCCAGCCGCCTTCTGCTCGTACGGCAAGCACACTACACTAAGTTGCATGCCAGTACCCATTCTTATTGCCGGCCAGTGGCGCGCTTCACAATCCTCCGGCACATTCCGCGCAGAAAACCCCTCCACCAAAGAATCGCTGCCAGAAGAGTATCCTGTCAGCACTTGGGCCGATTGCGATGCCGCGCTCAGCGCAGCCGCCGCGGCGCACGAAAAACTACGGCAAGCTGGCCCCGAGCCGCTCGCCAAGTTTCTCGATGCCTATGCCGCCGCCATCGAAAGCCGTGCCGACGACTTGGTCGCCATCGCCCATGCCGAAACCGGCCTGCCGCCGACGCCGCGCCTGAAAGATGTCGAGCTGCCTCGCACCGCCAACCAGTTGCGTCAAGCCGCCGCCGCCGCGCGAGAAGGTTCGTGGGCACTACCGACCATCGACACCAAGCTCAACATCCGCAGTTGCCTCGCGCCCATCGGCCCGGTGTGGGTCTTCGGTCCGAACAACTTTCCGTTTGCCTTCAACAGCATGGCCGGTGGCGATTTCGCCGCAGCCATTGCCGCCGGCAACCCGGTGATTGCCAAAGCGAACACCTCCCACCCCGGCACCACGCGATTGTTTGCCGAAATTGCCCAGCAAGTGGCCGACCAAATCGGCTTGCCCGCGGGCACCGTGCAATTGATCTACCGCACCAGTCATGAAGACGGTTCGCGCATCGTCTCCGATCCGCGCACCGGCGCCACGGGCTACACCGGCAGCCGCTCGGCCGGGCTCACACTCAAAACGGCCGCCGATGCTGCGGGCAAGCCAATTTACTTGGAACTTTCCAGCATCAATCCCGTCGTCATCTTGCCCGGCGCCATCCAAGAGCGAGGGGAAAAAATCGCCG
>CAZIGP010000039.1:11152-13128 GCA_964538425.1 uncultured Pirellulales bacterium
CCTCCAGGTGCCTCATGGGCGCGGGGCAATTCTGCCCCAACCCCGGCATGGTGCTGGTTATCGGCGGTGCCGAAACCGAAAAACTCATCGCCAATGTCGCCGCTCGTTTCCAAGCCGCACCCGTCAGCACATTGCTTTCCGGTCGCGTCGCCAAATCGTTGAGCGAATCGGTTTCGCAACTGCAATCGGCCGGTGCACAAGTTCTTGCGGGCGGAAAACTTGGCGGCGGCAAAGGACACAGCTACGCCAATACCCTGCTGCGTGCCTCCGCCAAACAGTTCCTGCAAAACTCGCATGCGCTGCAAGGCGAAGCGTTCGGCAACGAATCGCTCTATGTCGTCGCCGACAATCCAAACGAACTCATCGCGGTTCTTGGTCACCTGGAAGGAAATCTCACCGGCTGCATTTACTCCGCAACCAACGGTGAAGATGATTCTCTGTATTCACAAATCGAACCCCACCTGCGCCAGCGTGTTGGCCGACTGCTGAACGACAAAATGCCCACGGGCGTCGCAGTGTCGTCAGCAATGAATCACGGCGGCCCATTCCCCGCCACCGGCCACGCTGGTTTCACGGCCGTCGGCATCCCCGCTTCGTTGCGTCGCTTCGCTGCGCTATACAGCTACGACAACGTCCGCCCAAACCGCCTGCCGCCGCTCTTGCAAGATAAAAACCCCACCAGCCAAACCTGGCGACTGGTGGATGGCAAATGGACGACAGGGAATGTGGCGTAGCTATTCATTATTTTCGAGATACGAAACGCTTAATTAGATAGGCAAGTTACCGAACTTATCATTAATTATTGTCTAAGAAAGAACGCAAAGAGTGCTGCTGAAGCATGAACTTGCAGATAATCGGCGCAGTATTACGTGAGAATTGGGGCTGTGCCATCGCCGTTCGTTGGCTGGGATTCCTTTGGCTAAATTACTGACTTTTGCTCACCGGATAATCGTCAAGAAAAACAAGCCAAAGAAAAGAGTCAAACAAATTGAAAAACGCGAATATGCATTCAAGGTGAAGTGCTTGAGTGCCCCGTCCTTTTTAGTATTTAATCTCCTAGTCCCTTCAGCAGCCCGACAGCATGGCCGACCGAACATCGCAGCAAAAGATCGGCGCGTTGGGCCAGAGGCTGATGATGCTACTTATTGAAGAGCATCCGGATTGGCTGGCTCGTGAATTGAACGAAGACTATGGAATAGATATCGAAGCTGAGCGGACGGACGATGGAGTGCGCGGCGAGATACTGAAGATACAAATAAAATCTACAAAAGTGGCGCCTCGCAATAACGGTAAAGTTAGATTTGTGGTTGAACGCAAGTATGTGGAATATGCATACTCTTGTCGTTTTCCAGTAATAGTCGCTCTTGTCGAAATAGACACGAAATACGCATGGTATTTGTGGTTACAAGATTGGTTGTTAAGAAATTTTCGTAGCCTGAGGCATCTCGATCCAGATCAGTCATCTTGGGTCGTTTGGGTTCCAGAATCGCAAACGGTGGAAACTGGCCTGAGCGGAGAACTAAAAAATATTGCAAGTTGGAAAGGTGAAGCACAACTCACATTAAGCATTATTGATGCACTACGGACTGCAGTTGCTTCGCACAATTCCCCTGCAATTGATGCTTTAGTAAATGTCATTTCCCTCCATGAACCGTCACTTGCCGATATCTCGCTCGACGCGATCATCGACGAAGCGATTGTCCTTGGCGACAAAATGCGAGGCACACTTGAAGGCAATGTGATAGCTACACACCTTTTCGAACTTGTGCGAAAGTTTGGTCATCGGATTTCTCAATCGACTGTTCGTGATTTAGTAATTCGAGATGATTCTTTTTCCCGTACTGGAATTATCGCGCTCGGAATCTTATACGATGAGTTTTCCGATCACATGAAATCCCTTCAGCTACCGTCGTTTTTTCTCAAAATAGAACCACGAGGTGCCCAATACTGTGCGTTAAGGGGACATGCCCCCACAA
>CAZIGP010000040.1:0-13102 GCA_964538425.1 uncultured Pirellulales bacterium
AAACAATTAGATTGCAAGTGAATGAAAATAGCAGCGACACGCTGTAAATTGCTACGGCAGCAAAGTATTTGCCCAGTACAACGTCGAAGTCGGTTGCGGGGATCGTCAGCAAAAGCTCGTCGGTTCCTTGCTTTTTTTCATCAGCCCAAATACTCATCGTAATTGCCGGAATGAAAATCAGCATGATGTACGGGAACCATTTATTAAGCTGATCGAGATTCGCCAAATTGGAATTGAAAAAATCATCCGGCCAAAAAGCGGCGAACGATCCCAGTAGCACGAACACGCAAATAAAGACGTAGCCCGTGGGATTGCTAAAGTAACTGGTGAAGTTGCGCCGAAAAATGGCTGCGATTACGTGAGGATTCATGGGCAAAAGTCAGGAGTCAGGAATTAAGAGTCTGTAACCAAAAATTATTCTTTAGCCGTGCCGATGGTTAACTTGGCTTTAAACTTAAATGGGAGCCGGCGCCGAATACTCATAAAACTTTTCATCGAGTGTGCGGCCGTCGCGAGTCAATTCTTCGGGTGTGCCGTCAAATCGCTTTTTGCCTTCGCTGATAAAGATCACGCGGCTGGCAATCGCTTCCACTTCTTGCATGATGTGTGTGGAAAGTAGGATCGTTTTCTCTTGACCAAGCCGACGGATGGTCTGCCGTACTTCGCGGATTTGATTTGGATCGAGCCCTGCGGTTGGTTCGTCGAGAATGAGCACATCAGGCTCGTGCAACAATGCCTGCGCCATTCCAACGCGTTGTCGGTAACCTTTAGAGAGCTTGCCGATCGCCTTACCGATTACTGCACCAAGGGCACAAAGTTCGATGACCGCATCAATGCGTTGTTTCTTACGTTGCGCCGACATGCCGCGGGCATCTGCGAAAAACTCGAGGAGGCTTCGAGGGGTCATATCGGCATACAATGGACCATTTTCCGGCAGGTAACCCAGCCGGGTCGAGGCGGCGATGCGATCCACCGACATATCATGCCCGGCGATCAGAGCCTTACCGGCTGAGGGGGCTAAATAGCCCGTGAGCAGCTTCATTGTGGTGCTTTTGCCGGCTCCGTTTGGGCCTAAAAAAGCGACCACTTCCCCTTGGTTAATGCAAAAACTGATGTCATCGATGGCGGCAAAATCACCGTAATATTTCGAGAGCCCGACGGCCTCGATCATGGCGGTTCCGGCAGCTTGGTTCATGCTCCAGTGCTCCTGGGAAGCAGTTAGTTAATGTAATACGCGTGGAAGGCAATCTTTATGCTAAGTCCTTTGTAGTTATGGGACTTATAGCATGATTGTCAGTCGTGGGAAGGGGCGGCGCTAGGATTGCGAGCAATTGTATCCGCATTCTACGTCGCTTAAGCCGCAATGAAATCCCTGCGGCATACCCCCTAATACGTCCAAGAACCTACAACTGTTCGGCAAGCCTTGTCTAGCCCTTTTGTGCGTTACAAGATCGCTTAGCCGCCTAAGAAACGAGATTTCTCGGGGAAGTTGCAGCTCGGCCACTTCTGGCATATTCAACGATAGGTTATGCCAGAGACCGTACAAGAACAGCGCTTGCTTGCCCTTGCGGGGTGACGCTGAGATTGATGAATGACGAGCCCACAGGCGTTTCGCTCTGGTTAGGCCTGGCGACGGCGATGGGGCAATCGGGGTCGGGGGTTTCGTAATTAAGAATAGGAAACAGCTTGCCATGACCGAGGGCCAGCACGCTGCTAATTAGTTCGATCATTCCACTACCGGCACCCAGGTTGCCGAAATAGCTTTTTGCGGCAGTGACCGGCAATTTGTCGGTGACCGAGCCAAATACCTCACGAATGGCTTTGGCTTCCTCAATGTCGCAGATGCGGGTGCTTAAGCCGTGAGCATGAATGTGACCAATCTCGTCAGGCGACATGCCGGATGACCGCAGGCTGGCACGCATGACATTTGCCAAAGCAACATCGCGTTTGGCAACGCAATTTGTATCGGCAACGTGAGATGCTCCATGGCCGACAATTTCAGCATAGATGGTTGCACCACGTGCTTTAGCGCTGGCAAGTTCTTCGATAATAATCGCTCCGGCGCCTTCTCCAATGACCATGCCGCGGCGGTTTTTATCAAACGGCCGGCTTGCACGCGAGGGTTCGACGCCATTGCTAACCAATTCTTCGGTTTGCACGGCATGAACCGTCTTCATCGGATGGACGCGAGTGCCGGTAGCACCAACGACCATAGTATCGGCGCTACCGCGTAAAATTGTGCGATACGCTTCGCCAATTGCCAGATTTGCGGCAGCCTCACGATGAGTAATCGAATTGTTTGGTCCGCGCAAATCGTTGTAAATCGCTACATGGCTGGCTGGCATATTGGGCAAATATTTTAATAGCCACAAAGGTGAGAGTTGTGGCATGCCTTCCGTGGCCCAACGATCATATTCAAAAGCGCCGGAAGCATCGCGACAGCGGTTAATGCCAGCGCTAAAATCTTCTGGCATCGTCAGCATGTAATCGGTCCCAAAAACACAGCCGGTGCGTTCGGGATCATATTTGCCTTCGCCTGTCACAAGCCCCGCATCCGACAATGCAAGTTGCGCCGCGGCCACGCCCATTTGGCATTCGCGGCACATCACTTTTAGACCTTTGCGAATGGCCTTTTTGAGTTCTTTTTCCAGTGGTCCGAAGTTTTCGATGTCGCCGGTGAACTCACGAATTTCGGCTGCGACGTGCGTCGGCAGGAATTTGGAGGGTACGGCTTCTAAGGTTCCTACTCCACTACGGCCCGAAGTAAGTGCATCCCACAGGGCATCTTTGGTGCTGCCCACTGGGCTGATTAAGCCGAGACCGGTGATGACGACGCGACGATTGGATGCTGGCATGGTAGTGATTACTTAATCAATAAACTTAACCTAGCCAATATATCGGACGCAATTTACCGGGACAACCGCTTCACGTAGTTCGCCGTCGAGCGAAAGTAAGCTAAATAGTGGCTATTAGGCCGGTTCCACTGCTCGGGCGTTGATCGAATTAAAACGGCCGTACCGCATTGGCAGGAGGGGGCGTAATGGTGACTGCGGGTGCCGCAGCGACTGGTCGAATGACACCGCGGTTCTCAACAAATACCAGCAAATCGGCATGATCCGGTGGTGTAATTCCGGGCAATTTTACCCCTCCGGTTGATTCCGTCGGCGTGGGAGTTGGAACAACGCCGAAGCCAATCATCAGGACCATGTCGACCGGCCAATGGAATTTTTCTGCAAAACGGTGGCTATTCGTTCGCGGCACCTGGATTTCTGTTTTCTGCCGTGGCGCAGCGGGGGTTGGGACATCGATTGGCACACTAACCATTTTTTCGATCTGGTCGATGTTGCATTTCACTACGCCGTCGATCGTACGGCCGTCGATTGAAACGAGTGGTTTGAACTCCAGTGAAAAACCTTCATCTAGCACCGCCGTTTCAGGAGCGAAGCCTGGCCACGTTTGCGGAGTTAGCATTACATCTTTGATATAGTTTTTCGGCCGCGATGCAGCGACCACCGTCGATTGGCCATTCTGCACTAACAAATGGGGTGAACTATGTTCGCGGAAGTCGGAACGTTTTTGCAGTTCGGCAATCACGAGGGCTGCATCTTCTTTGGAAAGCACCCAAGCCTGCACACCTTGCGATTGCACAGGGATCGGCCGCAATGCACGATGCAGCTTTGATCGCCAATTGGGATTCGACAGCGTAACCAACCTCATGCCGAAAGCTTGAGTTTCAGCTTCCGTATTGACGAAACGGTCCACGATTTCGGACACCGTTTCTTGTATCTGCGGCGTGTGATAAACGCGCAGCACGCGGCCGTTGGCGCTAAGGATGCCTAGTGGGTCGCTGTGCCAGGCTTCGTAGCCTGTTTCGCGCAAGATCCAATCAATAATCGCTTGCTCGGGCCTTGTGGTTGTTGTGACGCGTAACGTATAGGGCGTAATGTCATATTCACGCCAGATTTGTCCACCCTCGTTTGGCAATGCGCCGTTTCCACTAGTCACTTTGGCGATGGGCGTACGTGGAACGCCTGGCGAGGCTTGTATGCCATTTACCGGAGCGCCGCCTGTAGTTGTTGGCTGCCGCCAATTGACATTGCCATTATCGGCAGGCATGGTCGCAGGCGGAGCTTGCGCGAAAAGTTCGCGACTTCCGCCGCTGATGATCGCGAGTGCGGCAATGATATGAGTCCAACGAAGAGCCATCCTCTAGCCTCCTTGCTGAGGAGCAAATTGTTTTTCCGGCTCGTGCGCGCAGTGCGCCCGGCGCAATTGAAACGGCTAGGAAGAATAGCCAGGCCCGCCAAACGCAGCAAGGGCAACTCGAGAGCAATTACACGGAGACTTTGCTAATACGCACCTGCGTGTGTAATTGACGATGTCCTGTACGTCGACGGGAGTTTTTGCGTCGACGGAACTTTTGTACGAACAGTTTTGGGCCTTGAGTTGGGCCTAGCACTTCGGCCGTTACGCTAGCACCGGAGATGAGTGGTTGGCCAATGCGAGGGCTATCGCAATCGCCAATCGCTAGCACTTTATCGAACTTGATGGTTTCGCCAGCTGCTACGTCGCGGTAGTCAACATCGAGAACTTGGCCTTCTTCAACTTTGAGTTGACGGGAACCGTCGGTCACTATGGCGTACATGAATTCTTATCTCCGGCAGACGATGTTACTGCAGCGAATAATTCCCAAATTTTGGCAATCTCGTAGTTTACCCGATCTTTAGCGGCTGGTCGAGACGGTAGTCATTGTAGCGGGCAGTTTTACCTCCCGGCCGGCTTCGTCGACACATTCCATCACAAAGTGCTCCGGGGCCATTCCTTCTCGTCCGTAAACCTGGATATTCATGTTCCCTTGATCTTCGAGACGGGCGATTTCCCGGCGTTTTTTGTTGTGGAGGTAATTGGCCACTTCCTCGGCGACGGTCACGGAAACCCGAACTACTCCTTCACGCTGCGCCGCAAACATAAGCAGCCGTACGACTTCGATGGCCATGCTTTCCGCCGTCTTTACGACCCCTGTACCAGTGCAGCAGGGGCATTCTTTGTAGACGCTACGTTTCAGGCTGGGCCGAATACGCTGCCGGGTCATTTCGATGAGACCAAAAGGGCTGGTTCGCAAAATTTTGGTTCGAGCTCGATCGCGCCGCATTGCCTCTCGCAAGGCCCGTTCCACGTTGCGACGATGGCGTTCTTTGCGCATATCGATGAAATCGTTCACAATTACCCCACCCAGATCGCGCAATCGCAGTTGCCGGGCAATTTCTTTGGCGGCCAGCAGATTCATTTGGTAGGCAGTTTCTTCGGCGTTATCCTCCGCGCGGAAGTTGCCGCTGTTTACATCGATGGCGACTAACGCTTCGGTTTGATCGACCACAATCGAGCCACCTTGCTTAAGCGGCACTTTGCGTTGCTGAAT
Organism: uncultured Pirellulales bacterium; assembly: GCA_964538425.1. Classification (GTDB taxonomy): domain Bacteria; phylum Planctomycetota; class Planctomycetia; order Pirellulales; family JADZDJ01; genus JADZDJ01. The sequence continues at coordinate 5,420 of CAZIGP010000040.1, forward strand.
TTTTGCGATCTCGGTTTCGATGCTGTATTTGTGAAACAGCGGTTCACGACCCTCGTAAAGTTGAAGCCGGCTGACATAGCGTGGCATGACGATTTGCAAAAATTCCTTCGCCCGTTCGTAAGCGGCCGGTTCGTCAATGAAGATGGAATCTACCTCGCCGGTGAACATGTCGCGAATGGTGCGAATGATCATATCGCTTTCTTCATAAATCGTCACAGGCGCTGGATGTTTTTTGATCCGCCTGGTGATCACTTTCCACAATCGCAGCAAGTAAGCTAGATCGCGCGAAATTTCTTTTTTTGTACGATCGACTCCAGCCGTTCGAACGATGAAGCCGAGGCCTCGCGGCGGATTCAGTTCGTTCATGATGTCACGTAGCTTGCGACGAGCTTCTTCATCTTCGATTTTGCGCGACACACCCACCCGACCCAGTGAAGGCATGAGCACTAAATACCGGCCAGGGATGCTGATATAGGTGGAAAGGGTAGGGCCTTTGGTTCCGAGGCCTTCTTTGATGACTTGCACCAAAAGTTCGTCGCCGCGACGCAAAATGTCTTGAATCGGCGGTTTAATGCGAGGCCGAATACCGGTTCGGCCTCGGCGATGACGCCGTGGACCATCCTCATCGAAATCTTCATCTTCGGCATCTGCATGCTCGCTGCCGTGTTCGATGACGTCGACAGCGCCTTGTTGCTCCTCGCGTCCCCAAGGACGATCTCGTCGATTACCACGGCCGCCGCGCGGTTCGATAGGTGCATCGGGGTCATAGCCACCTTGACGAAAATACTGCGATTCCACATCGCTAATGTGCAAGAATCCATTGCGGCCGACACCAAAATCGACAAAAGCAGCTTGGATGCTGGGTTCGATATTGACCACTTTGCCTTTATAAATGTTGCCCACATAGTTGTCGGCATTGCTGCGTTCGATGTAAAGCTCTTCGAGGGTTCCGTCTTCAACGATCGCAATGCGGCATTCTTCCGGCTGCGAAACGTTGATTAACATTTCTTGTTTCATGGGGTTGTTTTTCTTTCTAGGGTTTGATTTTTTTGGTGAATGAGCGCGCCGTTTGTGATCCGCAGATACAGGTTTGCGGATGAGTCCGGATGGATATCCGGCAGATCAAACCAATGAAAAAACGCTGGCTCAGTCCACCTCTACTTTTGTGCGTGTGAGAAAATATCCTTCGTATTCGAGATCGGCCACTTCGAGCGCTTCGAGCACTTCGCGTGGTCGCGCGCTCCCTTCACGATCGACAACAAGCCGCATCAATAAAGTGCTATTGCTGGTCAACGACAATTCATCGATCAGCGGTCGCAAATCGAGCGGCGTTTTGCGGCCTTCGCGCTCGATAGGCAGCGATGTACTTTGTTTCACGGCAACAATTTTTGCGGCCAGAGCTTCTTGCCGTTCAGCCGGAATTGGCATTTCGAACGTCACCGACTTTGCTTGCGCTTTGCGATCTGGAGCCGTCAGCACCTCGATATCACCCAAATTCATTCCCGGGGGTAATTCTGAGGAAATCACGGCGCGTAATGAATCGGCCGTATGCTCTTCGGCCAGATCAACTTCCAGCATCTCGTCCGACCCTGCGATGCCCACGGCCAGGGCCGAAGGAAAATTCAACCGCGGTTTAGGATGAAAACCTTCCGTCATGCTGAGCGCTATTCCGGCGCGACGCAACAACCGCTCCCATACACGAATCAAATCGCGATGGCTGATCCAGCGGAGGTCATCTTGCTTAGTAAAACGAATTCGCACGCGTTGACGAAACACTAGGAGTTCAGAGGCAAGGTTCAATAAAATTAGTAACGTTTGTTGGTTGTCAGTTCAGCAATTTTTAAACCGATTAAAAACACTGATTGCCGACCAATTTACCTTTTGTCCAATTCCGGCGCAATCTTCTTTAGTTCCTCACGTAACAAAGCTTTGATATCTCGGGCATTTTCCATTGCCAATGCACGCCCGGCGATGGCTTCGCATTGTGCGATGGTGGTGGCACGAATCAATCGTTTAATTTCTGGAATGGCGCTCGACGTGACGCCTAACTGCCTCAACCCTAAGCCCAGTAATAATTGGGTGTAGGTCGGGTTACTGCTCATGCGACCGCAAAGGTTTGCCGAAACATCAGCTTTGTTCGCCGCTCGAATTGTCATATCGATCAGCCGCAAAACGGCGGGATCGGTCGAGTTATATAACGCTGCCACATCTTTGTTGGCTCGATCGACAGCGAGGGTGTATTGAATCAAATCGTTCGTACCGATGCTGACGAAGTCGACTTCTTCGACGAATCGATCGATCATCATGACCGCTGAAGGAACTTCCACCATCATGCCTACGGGCAAGTCACGATTGAAAGGAATGTTGTTTTCTTCGAGGTCTTCCATGACGTCTACTAACAGCATTCGGGCCTGGCGAAGCTCTAGCAGCGTGGTAATTAGGGGAAACATGATTCGCACGTCACCCAGTGCGCTTGCGCGCAAAAGTGCCCGTAATTGCGTCCTGAAGAGTGGCAAGTTTCTCAACGACATGCGAATGCTGCGCAGGCCTAACACAGGGTTGCGCTCTTCTTCGGGGCTGGGCACTTGAGCTAGCTTATCGGCACCTAAATCTAAAGTACGAATAATGACTGGCTTGCCGGCCATAGCGCGAACTACTTGCGAATACGCTTCGAAGTGAGTTTCCTCGGTTGGCTCCACATCTGTCGAAAGATACAAAAATTCTGTGCGATACAAACCAATGCCGTCGGCGCCTCGTTCGACGCAATGATCAACTTCGTAGGGAAATTCAATATTCCCGAGAAGATGGATACGCACCCCGTCGGCGGTTTCGGCGGGCAAATCACGAATCGTTTCCAAACGAGCCGCTAATGAACGTTGTTGTTCGGCTTCGTGCCGGTAACGAGCAACTGTTTCTTCGTCTGGCTGCAGGATGACGACGCCTTCGTGGCCATCAAGAATCACGAGATCGCCACCGGAAACGTCGGTTAAAAACGGGCCGATGCCGACGACGGCCGGAATTTCCATGCCTTCGGCGACGATTGCAGTGTGACTGCCGGGACCACCGACTTCTGTGACAAATCCGCGAACGAATTTACGGTCAAGATTGGCAGTTTCACTAGGCGTTAGATCGTGTGCCAGAATCACTACGGGTGAAGTGAGCGTTGAAAGCTCTTCACGCCGTCGGCCCAGCAAATTTCGTAGTAGCCGCTTTTCGACATCAAAAATGTCGCTGGTGCGTTCCGCCATGCTACCGCCGGGTAATTGTTGGAAAACTTTGGCGTAGCGACGCATCGTACGGCTGATGGCGTATTCCGGCGAATAATGCCGGTCGCGAATCATGCTCTCTAGTTCCGACCGTAGCTTCGGGTCGGTAAGCATTTGCAAATGTGCATCAAAGATGGCGGCGTACTGTCGGCCAAGCTCTTTGGCAACCGCATCGCGATTATGTTGAATTTCGGCTGCCGCCGCATCGACCGCTTTACCGAAACGCTCGAGTTCTTCGTCCACGGCATCGCGCGCAACGAAACGCCGCGGGATGCGAAATCCCTCGGTGTCCATTACCAAAGCTTCGCCAATGGCGACGCCCGGTGAAACGGCGATCCCTTGAAGTCGCTGCATGGGATCCGTGTTCGGTGTTGCTCGGCAACCGATAAAGGGCGGGCGTTTTTGTGAAACGTCTGCCTCGACCGGCTGAAATCACCGCGGGCCTTTTTCGCACAAGCAAATACGAGTTGTGTTGTAGGAGAGGAGTGAGGTTCGCTAATGGTTCAGCGAAAAGATTCGACTCCTACTTTTACTTTTGCTTCAACATGCGTTTTAGCCCGGCATGGTCAATTTCCTTGCCGAGTGGGCAAACCGAAACATCGCGAGGATGATCGCCAATCGCGTGTGTCGATATAGCCCTAGGGTGTTTGTTTTTGTTCTGGTTCGTCTTCCCCAAAATCGCTGGCGATTAATTCAGCCAAGGCGGTCGCGACTTCTTCAGCGTCGGGACCAATTGCTTCGATTTGCACTTCGCAGCCTTGTGTGACCGCTAAGGTGAGCAAATCGAGAATGCTCCTGCCATCAACACGTTGGTTTTCGCGAATAATTTCGACCTTGGATTGATATTTTTTCGCCAGTCCGACGATCAAGTTCGCCGGACGCAGGTGAATTCCCAAAGGGTGATTCACTACGGCGGTACGGCACACTTTTTCGTCGCTCATTCTTCGTTTTCAGCCCTCAGTTATCTAATTGTTTCAATCGCACAAATCTAACTTAAGCTCCAAATTGATTGTTATCGGCTTCGCTTAGCAATTGCCAAATTTCATCGGATGACTTTGCCTGCTTTAGGAATTTGCAAAAAGTGTCATTCCGTAGTTGTCGCGAGATGTTTTCCAGTGCCCGCAAATGATCGCCAGGGCGATCAGGCGGCGAAATCAGCAGAAAGAACAGCTGGACTTTTTCGCCATCAAGGCTGTCGAAATCCACGCCTGGCTGGCTAACCGCTACTGTTCCTAACAATTGATTTACGCTGGGATGCTTTGTGTGCGGCACTGCTACGCCGCGACCGATACCGGTGCTGCCTAATTCTTCACGTTTCATAATGGCACGCACAATACTTTCCGATTCGCCGGCGGCAATTTTGCCGGCATCAAGCAACGCTTGCGTCATTTCGCGAATTACGCCTTCCTTATTATCCGCTTTCAGATCCGCTCGAATTGCTTCACGACTAACAAAGTCGGCAAACTTCATGAATGATTTATCCTTTCTGACAGGTAGTTGCCAGAGCCTAAGGTTCAAGGTCTTATGAATGAGGTAGACATTGGTTTCTTCGCTTGATGAATCTCAAACCTGAACCCTCGTAACTTCGCTTAGGCTTTTTTCGCGGTAGTTTCTTGCTTAGCAGCATGATTTCGCGAACGGCCTTGCACCTTTTCTTTATATTTCCGCAGTTGCTGTTCAAGCTTTTGCACCGCGCCGTCTAGGCTTCGCCAAAGGTCGCCCGATTGCTCCGTGGCTACAAAATCGTGTTTATGTTCAGCATCGACTCGGATGTCGATAATGGGAGTCGTTTCGTGTTCTAAATCGACGGTCACTTCAATGGCTGTCACCCGATCAAAGTACCGCTCTAAGCGTCCTACTTTTGCTGTGATTTTCGACCGTGTGGCGGCACTTATATGACCGTGCCTAGTCGCAATATTAATTTGCACCGAAGCCCACTCCTAACATAACAAAACAAAGGCTTACTTCTGCAGGCCGAGACCTTTCGGCCTAACACCCCATCGGCAAAATACCGTCAGGATTCAAAGCCCGCAATTTTAACGGACGGTAGGGGGATTCTCCAAGAGGGACGAACAGCGAGAAATCACGCAAAAATCCAGAAAAGGGTGGAAGCGTGAAATCGTCTTGTCAGGGAGCTTGTTGAAATCCTGGAGAATTTGCGTGGAATCTAAATATTCGATGCTTGCCAATTCCAGGATGTTTTTACCTTATTGAGACGGTTAACAACCAGATTACCATTCTATTTTTTGCTAATTTTGTTCGCGCGACGTTCTTGTAATTTGGCTTTAGCAGCTTGCATTTCCTGAGGGTCAAGTCGTCCGTTGCCATTTGCATCGAACTTCTCGAGCAAAGCTTTTTGCTTAGAACCGTCGGTCAAACGAAAATCTCCTTTTTCGTTCTTTTTTGGCCGTTGAAGTTTTTCGAAAGCAGCTTTTGCTGCCTCGCGCTCTGAAGGATCAAGCTGACCATTACCGTTTGAGTCGAATTTCTTGAGCAAAGCTTCGCGAGTAGATTGTTTACCGGCTAGTTCTTTCCCTTTTTCGCCACGCCGTTTGCCGAATTCGATTCGTGCGGCAGAGGCTTCATTGGCATCGATCTTTCCGTTGCCATTGCTATCGAACCGATCTACAATCGGCTTGCTTAACGAGCTTTGTTCAATTGGTTTTTCCTTGGCTTGGACCGTGTTGACTAGCAAAAATGCAATCACGGCGACTGGTAAGAATCGTAGGCTATATTTCATACCGAGCCTCTAAAAGCTGATAAGAAGCGGTGGTAAGTTAGCTGTAATAAGATTACGGTTTGCAACCACCTATTCTATCAAAACACCAGTGCAACTACAAAGTTTTGCCGGTATTTAAAAAAACAATCTTTCCAGCGTTGACGGCCATGTTTACTGCTCGCCTCGTGAACCGAATTCGCCAGGTGACAATAGCGGCGCTCGTCATTTATTGGATTTTATTGTTTGTAGGAACTCACCTACCGCTTCCTAAGCAAATCATTATAGAGACATCCGACAAATGGATTCATTTCTTGGCGTACGCGGGATTAGCAGGGTTGGCGACTTTAGTCATTGGGTGGCGCTCTCGCGGTGGGATACGAGCATGGCATTTAGCTCTTATTGCCATAAGTTTGGCTGCCTTTGCCGGCTTTGATGAACTCACTCAACCCTTTGTTAACCGCCAAGCCGATTGGTTGGACTGGTTTGCTGATATCGGTGGGATTGTCATCGGCGTCGTGGCGGGAGCAATCACGTTTCGGTTCGTTCGACTCGATCAGCCGGAAGTGAATGGAAATGTAATCGAAAGCAAACCCTAAAAACAAAGGCTTTGCATTACTAGTTAATAGTTCGGTGTGGGCGCCCGATACTCCGCCATATCAATTGAGCGGAACCACTCGATTGTTTTGGTCAGCCCTTCGCGCAATTTGACTTTTGGTGACCAGCCGAGTTTTTCTTTGGCCAAACTAATATCGGGACATCGCTGCTTGGGATCGTCGGCTGGCAGTGGCTCGTAGATTAGCCTCGATTTTGTGCCAGCTAATTCGATCACCAGCTTTGCAAGTTCAAGAATTGTAAATTCGTCGGGATTACCAAGGTTGATAGGGCCCGAGGTTTCATCCGAGGCATTCATCATCCGCATAATGCCATCGACTAAATCGTCTCGGTAGCAAAAAGAACGTGTTTGGCTACCGTCGCCATAGATTGTAATGTTTTCGCCAAGAAGTGCTTGGCGAATGAAGTTTGATACCACACGACCATAGGTGTTGAAAATCCGTACGATGCGGATGTTAACGCGATTTGAGCGGTGATAGTCCATGAATAGCGTTTCGGCCGTTCGCTTGCCCTCGTCGTAGCAAGCTCGAATGCCGATGGGATTCACCAAGCCGCGGTAAGTTTCAGGCTGCGGATGAACTTCAGGATCGCCGTAAACTTCGCTGGTGGAGGCTTGCAGGATTTTTGCTCGGCAGCGTTTTGCCATGCCCAGCAAATTGATCGCGCCAATCACAGAAGTTTTAATTGTTTTAATCGGATTGTATTGATAGTGACCTGGTGCGGCAGGGCAAGCAAAATTGTAGATTTCGTCAACCTCTAGCCATAAAGGATGCACGATGTCGTGCCGAACCAGTTCAAAATTCGGCCGACCAAGCAAGTGAGCCACATTGGTTTTTTGGCTCGTAAAAAAATTATCAACGCAGATCACATCATGGCCGGCGGTTACTAATTGCTCGCACAAATGCGAACCCAAAAAACCAGCTCCCCCGGTCACAAGAATGCGTTTGATTTTGGCAGAAGACATGTGGAATGAAATTAGTAAATGGTTTTCAACAGAATTACATCACCCAAAGATTATAGCTCGCAGCTTATTCTTTTGCTGGATCGTAAGGTCTGAGGCCGTATCATTTACCGCATCCTTATAGC
>CAZIGP010000041.1:0-13023 GCA_964538425.1 uncultured Pirellulales bacterium
GATCACTTGAAAAACTCACTGTAGAAAGGTGGCAAGGACGCGGATAATTTGCTGAACGAGCTTGGCTGGTCTCCGGAAGAGGCACAGCAGTTCATCGAACGGCAGGAACGCCGGCTGCAGAACGTGAAGCGACCCAATGTCAATGATGTCGAGCGCCGGGAAGCTGAAGACGCATTGCGAAGCCTGGGCCTTCGCCCACCCCGTACTAATCGTAGTGGGACAGACATAACTAGCGATAAACAGCGTGGCCTTCAAAGCGGCCGTCGCACTGCCCCGCCTCCGGAATACGCCGAACAGTACAAAGCGTATAGCCAGGGAATTAATCGGACGGCACAATAGGCTGTTTGATATCTTGTCACCAGTGAAAGCCGTTCTTATGGATTCCGCACCGCGCTACCTCGTTCCTTTTCACCCGAAACGGGTGCCACATCATTTTACCGACGTGCTGATTATCGGCGGCGGTTTAGCAGGGCTACGAGCGGCCAATGCAGTTGATCCGGCGCTCTCGGTTCTTGTTGTCACTAAAGAATCGCTGCGGCAATCGAACAGCAACTATGCACAAGGTGGCATCGCCGGCGTGATCGATCCTGAAGATCGTTTTGAAGATCACATTACCGACACACTGACCGCTGGCGGCAAGCTGTGTGACAAAGCCGTGGTTGAAATGGTCGTGCGCGAAGCGCCGGAGCGAATTCGGGAATTAATCACTTGGGGCACAAACTTCGATTTGGAAGCTGGCGAATTAGCACTCGGCCGTGAAGGTGGGCATAGCCACGACCGCATTGTCCATGCGCTCGGTGATGCAACCGGCAAAGAAGTAATGCGAGCAGTCATTGAACACACTCGCAATTTACCGAACGTGCAAACCTGGGAAGATACTTTTACCATCGACTTGCTCACCCATGAAAACTCCTGCTGCGGGGCGTTGGTTTGGAATGCCGCTCACGGCAAAACAATGGTTTGGGCAAAGCAAACAATTCTGTGCACGGGTGGTTGTGGCCAAGTTTTTCGCGAGACCACAAATCCTGAAGTCGCTACTGGGGACGGATTGGCCGTGGCATGGCGAGCCGGCGCCGAAGTGCGCGACATGGAGTTCATGCAATTTCATCCCACGGTGCTGTACATTGCCGGTAGTAGCCGAAATCTCATTACCGAAGCGATGCGTGGCGCGGGTGGTCGTTTGATCGATCGTAACGGGGGCCGCTTTATGCTCGAATACGATGAACGCGCCGAACTGGCTCCGCGCGACATCGTCAGTCGCAGCATTGTTTCGCAGATGGAAAAAACGCGGCATCCGAATGTCTATCTCGACATGAGCCACCTTGATCCGCAAACAGTCCGATCCCGCTTCCCTGGGATGGCAGCTATTTGTGGGGAATTTGGGCTCGATATCACGCGCGATCCCATTCCTGTACGGCCAGGGGCTCATTACATGATTGGCGGCGTGACCGTCGATCTGGAAGGCCGCACGAGCGTGCCGAACTTGTGGGCAGCCGGGGAAGTTACATCCAGTGGGTTGCATGGTGCAAACCGTTTGGCGTCGAACAGCTTACTGGAAGGCTTGGTATTTGGCGTTCATGCCGGCGAAGGGGCCTCGCGAGCAGCGGCAAAAGTCCCCGACTCGTTCCAAGTGCTGCCGCTCAATAATCCTCCGGCGCAGGATCATGGGGAACCACTCGACTTGGCCGATATTCGGAATTCGCTCAAATCGTTGATGTGGCGTGCCTGCGGCGTGCGGCGAGATAAAGAGCGGTTGGACGAAGCAGCCGATGATATTGACCGGTGGTGTCGCTATGTGCTGGCTCGCCAATTTGCCGATCCCAAGGGCTGGGAATTGCAAAATATGCTCACCGTGTCACGACTCATGATTCGGGCCGCTTTGGCCCGCGAAGAAACCCGTGGCGTTCATTTACGTACTGACTTTCCACAAACGGACGACGATCACTGGCAGCGGCATTTGACATTTTCCAGCATCGAAGCGTAAGTGATTAAACAAAACAGCCCGATTTACCAAGCAGTAAATCGGGCTGAGCAGGGTCTCCGGACGAATTTTATCTATCGAGCGGCGAATAACTATCGGCCGCCGAGTGGCCGCCAGCCGTCATCAGCAGGTAGAGCAACAGGCTCGATTGTGCGAGTCGCACTCGCTGGCTTTACGATGTTGTTCTTCGCTGAGGTCGATCCAAAGATCGCAGGCAGGATCGAAGCAGAGCGATACACTGGCCGGGCCGTAGTGCGGTTTTGTGGATCAGGATTGACCAATGTTGGCGTGCTTGCTGGAGCGCCGCTGTTGTAGGGCGGAGCATTTTGCATTCGGCTTGCATCGGGAATGGCCTGATAGGAAGACGTAGTCGGCGGAGCCGTAGGCGGTTGAGTGTTGTTATCGAATGTGGATGGAGGTTGGCTGCCAGGCGACGACATCGGCGGAGCAGCCGGTGTTGGCGTTTGCGAGCTTGGCAACAACGAAGGCTGCGACGTGATTGGCGCGCCATAAGTAGCTGCTGGCATCGTGGCGGCCGGCATTGGAGCCGCTGGAGTTGTATAACTTGCCGCACAGTTGGTGCATCCACCTGGAGCACTCATCACAGCCGGAGCAGCGGCGGTTACTGCAGCACCACTGTAATACGGCGAGTTGTACGCTGCTCCCGTGCAAGTTGAGCACGGAGAAGCAACAGGCGTCACGACAGGTCGATAGGTTGTATAAGGCACCATCACTTGACGGCGCGTGTAAGTTGTTACGGGTCGCATCACAGTTTGTGGGCAACCGGTGCAAGGATCGCACACTGTTTCCGCGCGGCAAGTTGTGCAAGGCACGCACGTTTCCACAGCGCGATAGCAAGTTTGTGGTACGTAGTTTACTTGTTGCGGGCAAACTTCGCACGCCGGAGCTGGTGGCGGGCAAAACGTTGGCGCCGGTTTTGGTTTGCAGCAACTGAAGCAATGCGTTAACCAGCATGCTTCACTGCTTGTCGGAGCAAACGCAGCCGACACGCTAATGATGGCCAACACGCCGCGGATCAATGACTTGTACATCGTTACACTCCGGTAATCAAAAACAATGGCTCTCAATCTAGTTAAATCCGTGGGTCGTCGGACTGTCAATTGGCGAACTTGAATCTCATTCCATTTGGAAGAACTTTAGTGCTGCGTGACTCAGCGAAGTTGCACAAACTGTGCCGCGCCGCTCTCATCACATCGCATGTTCTTCTCGCTGATGCGAACGATGCGCCAAATGACATGCGCACCTGCCACACCAAGCGTTAAGTAAACATAGGTTAAGAAATGGAGCGCGAAATTCGGCACAAGTTGCCAAAACACAACTTATTTACCAGCTAGCAAAGCATTGTAATTTTTACAATCGCTACAAACGGAATAAAGCGCAAGCTTAAGAGAGATTAGCCGTCCCAAAACGATACCTGGCAGTCCAAGAAGGAGACGGTGAGCGCCGCAGTTAAGAAGAAATGCATTTCGATGCCGGCTAAGATCAGCATCTGGCAACTGACGTCCGTTTGGCCTCTGAATGCTTACGCAAATAGCATTGCTATCGCCAGTCGCCACTTAGTTGAAAGGCAGCCCAGAAGTAAGGGGGCAACCGATCCGTAGGCTCTACATTAGTAGTAGAGACTTGATCGAGATTTTTATCGCCGCTGTGCATTAGCCAAATCTGCGCTTCGCGCAGCGCTTCAAGCTTTGACATTCGTCGATCCCATAAGTTGGAATAAAAGCGTTGCATCAATTGGCTAGTTTTTTTGTCGGGAACATTCCACAAGCTAGCGATGGTGGTGCGCGCTCCGGCGACTTGAAAGGCGCGCTGAAGTCCCATGGCTCCTTCGCCTAAAGAATTATTACCTACGGCGGTTTCACAACCTGATAGCACGGCAAGTTCCATGTTTCGCAAATCAATCGCAGTGACTTCGTGAGCTGTCAAAATACCATCATCTCCATCGGCCACAGGGGGCTGGTTAGCGCCGGCCATTGCCAAGCCACAAAGTGTGCCGCTGTGATTGGTCGTATTAGCTTTAAGTCCATGCAATTGGTCTTGAACGGCCAGAGCTGCCGATACGTTGGGTGCGGCAAAGAATCCGTGTGTTGCAATCAACAGGCAATTATGCTGTGGAGCTTCGCGGCGAAACGCGGCTTCGGTAGCGGCTGCATTGTCAAGCACGGATAGTGTGCCACTAGGAAATCGCTGCTGTAATAAATCTTGGACTGCTTCCATTTCACTTCGTGCAGCTTTTAAGCGATCAAACGTTAATAACCCACTGCCAAGATTTTCTTTCGAGATGCTTTTTTGGGTGCTTTCATTTTGTTGACCAGCCTCGGCATCGTAGTCGATATCACCGACCACAAGCATCTTAGACGACCACTGCGCTGGATCTGCCAATGGCGAGGCAGCCGCAGCTAACATCTCGGGCAACATTTGTGGCACGGGTAGTACGCTAATTGCAACGTCTTCAATGAGATAACTTCCAGGTTTTTCTCCCGGCAATGCGCCAAGTGGAAGTTTCGTCAATTCCGAGTCGGGCGAAAACAACACGAGCGAACACCCTGCGAGATGTGGCTGTAATGGCTTCCAAATTAAGTCCCTTAGCCGCAGGGCAAGATCGTCACTGGTTCGCTCAGTAATAAACAGTGAATCTCGACGCCAGCCTTCGGCGGCTTCGTTAATTGGGTTAGACGGACCGAGATCAATTCGCACGACGGGCTGATCCGAGCGCACGATGAACGCTGCGAAACGGCTTTCATCGGGTGCCGCAGGGTTCGAAGTACTGGAAAATGCGGAATACTTGATCACGTCAACCAGCACAGCATTTTTAGGAAGCACGGCACGCAATTTTTCTGGCGTGACTGCTATTGCCTGCTTTGTATCGTCGAAATTTTGGCCGTGCGCGGCCAATTCTGCTTCGATGCTCTCTTTGCGACCCTTCAGTGCTTCGATTTGCTCGAGCCATGATTTTTGTTCTGCTGCTTCCTCAGGCACTCGCAAGGAGAGTGTGGTCAGCTGTGAACAAACTCGCTGCAATTCGCTGGCGAGCGGCTTAGCCTCCTCTTGACGATCACGCCGCAACCGAATTTGCCGCGCGAGAATTGCACCTTTCCACAATAACGCTTGACGATAACTTTCATCCGCCGTTACCAGCTCGCTTGGCAGCGAGAGGTATAAATCCAAAATCTCGCGCAACTGATAACTGAGCGCAAGTTGCTGTCGCTCGGATTGCGCCATGGCAGCGCTATCGATTTGGTGCCTTGCCACTTGCATAGCACGATCAGCCAGTTGCTTCGCTTCTATATTTTGATTTAGCGCCAAATGAGCAATGCCTGAAATAAGCAGTGTCTGCGACCAATGAGGATTTAATTCGGGAATTGTGTTTTGATAAACCTCCATCACTCGATCGGCTCGGGTAATCGCCTCGGCATAGTCTTGCTTCAAAAGTGCGACGTTGGCCAGCTTTTCGAGAATGACCGCATTTTCATAACGTTCGTCGAATGATTTTTCTGATCGTGTCGCCAATACTTTCTGCAGTTGTTGTTCGGCTTCATCATATTTTTCTTGCATGATGTATAAATTGCCGAGCCCTAGCAAAACTCCACGCGTCTGCATGTGGTTGGGACCAAGCAATTGTTCATGCAAAGGAATAACTTCCTGGTAACGTTTCTCTGCTTGCTCCAACCGCCCTAGCCGAGCGTCGATTTGAGCCAGCATTGCCAGAACGCCGATGGTGTCTGAGTGATTTTCACCTTGGGAGTTACGATAAATTTCCAATGCTTGGATGAGGCAAGGTTCAGCCGTACCCAAATCGCCCCACCCCGTATACAAAACACCGAGATGAAACAAAGCCAAACCTTTACGCGGATCATTTTTTTCAGCTGTTTGTTCGTAAAGTTCTAGTACGCGCTTATAAAGCCGCTCTGCCTTGGTGTCTTCTCCCGCAAACGGAAGAACGACCGCCAAGGTGTGCATGGCATCCAAAGTATCGGGATGTTTTTCGCCTAGGCGCTTCGTGAAAATGTCGATGGCCTGTTGCAAATGGGAGATGGAGTCATCGTATTCTTTGGTCAGACGCTTTAGCACGCCAAGATTGAGATACGCTCGTGCCGTGGCCGGATCATTCTCGCCCGCAACGGCCATATAGATTTTGAGCGAATCCTGCAGGTGTTGATTTGCCTGGCCGTAGTCTTTTTGTTTAATGCAAAGCACACCTATTCGCCACAGCGTTTGTGCAACATCGGCATGCATATCGCCTACCAGCATTCGTTGCAGCTTCAGCGCCAACTGCAAGCGAGGCTCTGCGTCGGTCAGTTCATCGACCTCCAAATAATAATTTCCCTCCAGAAATAACGACTGAACGGTAATCGGATGTTTGGGTCCGTAAACAGCCAGAGATCCTGCGGCCACTTTCTTCAGAATTGGTCCAGCTTCCTTCCAATTATTTTTCTTCGAATACAGGTGGCCAAGATTTCTAAGGGTATTTAAAGTGACTGGATTATTGATGCCTAACGACTGTTCGCGAATGATGGCACATTGCTTAAGCGGCAATTCGGCCTCCTCGACTTCACCAAGAGCAAGTCTTGCCGAGCCGATGTTATGGAGGCTGATCGCAGTAATGCAATCATGAGGGCCAAGGAGCGAAGTTCGTGCTTCCAGCGACTTCAGAGCCGCATCTTTTGCCTCGGCGTACTTTCCGGCGGTAAAAAGCAGATCGGATTGAAAGCTCAGTCGCGTGGCTTCAGCCAAACACTGTTGCTCGGGTTCGCTGAGCTTGGCTACGTAGCGACAAGAGTCGGCAACTAGCCGCAGGTTGCGGTTGCTCCAATGGTCTCGACCGCGAACTTTTTCGGAAAGTAATAGCAGTTCTTGCCAAGAAGCGATCGCACTTTCAAATTCTGCCCGCCGTTCTTGCAGGCTGGCAATCAGTTCTAGCAGAACGCAAGTTTCTTCCGTCGTAACTCCCAGGTGCTGCTTTTGAATTTCGAGTGCTGCCTTGGCGACTTTGAGAGCCGACATTTGCTTTTCTCGAGCAGCCAATTGTACCGCTTGGTTATAAAGCTCGTCTCGCTGGGTGATGAATTTCTGCCGTTGGGTATCATTTACCGGTTGCTCGCGCAATGCAGTTGGCGGCTCAGCCCAAGAGCTGATTGCGTGTAATGCTAGCGTGCCAGCAGCAAAATATTTAGCGAGGGCTGAGAACAGAACAGCGACTTGAGAACGCATGGCATTTCTCCGCGCGCATACGTAGCCAGAGTTATTAATATGAAACCGCTCTAGGTGGGGGATATTTGGGGCAGAGTTTATAGATCGCACGCAGTGGAAGCCAGGGCGCTTTCTCTGCTTCAAACTCAGATTGCCCTACTTTCTCGTGAGTCTTATGCTTTAGCTGTCTTCCGCCTTGCTAGCAAAAGGAGTGCTTTCATGGTTCGCCCTTGGGTTTCAACATGGTTGGTTGCGATTGGAATGATTGCCGTCTCCTCATTCTCAACGTATGCAGAGGAGCCGGCCGATCCGCAGCTCGACGATGTCGAACCGGTGATGATCGATATCACCGACCGCAAGCCACCCTCGGAAGCCGAATGGCAAGCGATGAACGAAGATGGACAGCGCGGTTTCTCGCTTGGGGGACTTGCGGATTTTAAAGCCAAAACGCTGGCGATCATGAACACGCGGTACTTCACCGCCAACTCAGCCGAAGGCACGCTCGCTTCCTACGGCAAGATGGGGAGCGACAAACGTTACGATCGCTTTGGGCAAATTGAAGGCGTGGAATTTCCGCTTGAGCAAAATTCGTGGAAGAAGCGATTTGTCATGAATGGCGCCGCACTATTGAAAATTGCCGGCAGCCGATTCTTGGAATTTGCTGGTGTGGGCATTGAAGGCGCCGCCGACAAGCGACAGCAAATTGAAGTGACCTTTGTGGGCACAACCGTTCCCAAAGACATCGCCATTCGCAATTTGAATGAAAACATTGAAGCGCTCGAATACTTTGATGGGCTCCAGCAGAAACGCGCTACTTACGATCGAGAGAAAATCAAACTTTTTTCCGGGAATGCCCCGCCCGCGCCAAAAGTGGTGCTTGCCAACGTCGTGATGCTTGATGGCCGATTTTCGCAAGCGCTGGCTGCCAGCGGTGAAGCCAAGTTGCATAACCGTATTGTCAACGATGGCGTACAACTCACGCTAACAAAAAATGACGGCGAAGAACTCACGCTGCTTTCGCCGGTAGTACGTTGCTACCGCACTTATTCGGTCGAGTTCAAAACAGGAAGCGACGGCCAACCCGACTATCGCACGCTGACTGACAAAAAAGGCAATAAACACCGCGTGCCACAAGTATTTGATTTAACACCCGATCTGTAAGAAAAAATCAATCTCTTTGAGCTGAGGGGTTGCAAGGCATGCGCTGATGCGAGACGATGTTTCGATCAGTATTTTTCTGTTGCGAACTTCGTGGTTTCGCCTGGTGCCAATGCCCGACTCGATTCACGCTTTTGAATTTCTTTCGCGTAAACAAACGCCGGAAATAGCGGCGGTTTGCGTGCTCTATGGCGACGAACCGCTCCTCAAGCAAGAATCGCTTGATCGCATTCGTGCAGCCGCATTAACTGGCGACGACGGTGACTTGTCGTTCACCAAGTTCGATGGCAAACAAACTGAAGCAAGAGCGGTGTTCGACGAATTAGCGACCGTCTCGATGTTTGGCGGAGGCCGACGGATGGTAGTTGTTGAAGAAGCCGATCATTTCGTTACCAAACATCGCTCACGGTTGGAAGATTATTGTGAAAAGCCGCGCAATTCTTCGGTTCTCGTCCTCGATGTTTCAAGTTGGCCTGCCAATACAAAGCTGTTTAAGAAATTGGCCCAATCCGGACTGCAAATTAACTGCAATTTGCCGAAAGCAAAATGGGGTGATAACGCCGACGAAGAGAAAGTACTGGAATGGTTGCATGAGCGGGCCGGTTTACGGCACGGCTCCAAACTCGCGAATGGAGCAGGTGAACTACTGCTGGAAATTGCCGGGGCGCAGTTAGGACGGCTCGATCAAGAGCTGGCGAAATTAGCTCTCTTGGCGGGAAGCAATGAAGGCAAAAAACAAAAATCGGAAAGCTGTATTATTTCGCGAGAATTGGTGGAGCAAGCCGTGGGAGGCTGGCGCGCGAAGACCGCTTGGGACATGATTGAACAAATGTTGGAAGGCAATGCTCAGGAGGCGCTCGTGCAACTCGATCGATTGCTGCTTGCAGGTGAAGAGCCGATCGCGCTTTTGGCCATGATGGGCGGATCGTTGCGTCGGATGGCTGCCGCAACTCGGATCATCGAACAAGCCGAGGTCGAACGACGGCGCATCGGTTTACAAGACGCTCTCAAAGAAGCGGGGGTAAAACCGAATCCATTTGTGCTAAAAAAAACCGAGCAGCAGCTTAAGCAAATCGGTCGGCAACGTGGTCGGCAGATTTTTCGTTGGTTGTTGGAAGCCGACATCGCCTTGAAAAGTAGCCGGTCATCGGGGGATCGCGCCAGATTGGTATTGGAAGAATTTATCGTGCGATTATCAAAACAGTTGGCTACAAAACCCGCAGCAAGCCTAGCAGGACGTCGATAGAAAATGGAAGCCGAGTGCTCTCCATCAATCAGTTCACATCGTCAACGCTTTCGACTCATCACACCTTCAATCTCAACGATGCCTTGGATTCAACGCACTATTCAGCTTGCTGCTCAGCGGCGTGGCTTTCATTTAATCACGCGTCAAGTTGTTGAAGCAGTGCCGGAATTATCTCAGATTGGTATTGGTTTGCTGCATGTGTTTATCCAGCACACGAGTGCCTCAGTAGCCATCAACGAAAATGCTGATCCTGATGTGCCTGCTGATTTGGAAAGCTCGTTCAATTCCATCGCTCCAGAAGATTTTCCTTACGAGCACACAGTGGAAGGTCCTGACGATATGCCCGCCCACGTCAAGGCTGCACTCATCGGCAGTTCAATTAGCGTGCCGGTAAGCCATGGCAACTTATGCCTGGGCACCTGGCAAGGAATTTATCTGTGCGAACATCGCAATCACGGCGGCAAAAGAAAGCTAGTGCTCACTTTGCATGGAGAATGATAGGTGCCATTTATCGCAAGCTGCCTATCGGTTGCCGCCTGCTCAGCGCCAACAAATCATCGAGCCACGCTTCAATCAGCGTACTTTGATTCGCATTGCGGTCGATATGAGTTAGCGCTTCCAAGCAACGATCGGCAGACTCGGCCGCAGATTCAATATCCCAAACGTTCGACGATGCTGCTCGATCGATGGCAGTTTTAATTTCCTGATCGCCATCCACCGCTAAACCACTTAAGTTTCGCACCAATTGTCGGAAGAAGTCGGTAGCGAAACCGATTACCAATCGTAGCCGAGCGCGGCGCAATTGGGCTTCTTTACCGGCCTCATCGACGAATTTTGCCGTCGCTTGGGACATTGCAATGCTTGCCAGGGGTGATTGAGCAAGGCGTTTTAACAAATCGCTACGGAACGACCATAATGCGGGATCCGCAAGTTCGCCCGCTCGCGTTAAGCTGCCTGCGGCAAATGAAGCTAGCCGATTGGCTTCGTCGGAATTCGATGCCATGCCTTGCTGCAAAAGCAGTCGCGATACCAATTCATTGGACAAAGGACTAAACCGCATAATTTGTGCGCGAGAACGAATCGTCGGCAATTGCCGATCAGCACTGGCACTAATAAGAATCAACACGCTTCGCGGTGGCGGTTCTTCCAGTGTTTTGAGCAATGCGTTCGCTCCCGCGAGATTTAACGAATCGGCATCATCGAGAATCGCTACTTTACGACCGCCATAAAACGGCCGCATCGATAAGTTGAAGAGTAGCGATTGCTCGACCGGATAATTATCATCCCCTTTGAGCATACCGACCGGAATTTCACTTTTGCCGGCTGGCTTGGCAATCGTAATCAAATCGGGATGCGTACCGGCCAACACCTGCGAGCACCCAGGGCAATGGCCGCAAGGATTGAGTAGTTTTTCATCGCGCGTTTGGCAAAGCAAAGATTGAGCCAGCCGCAGCGCAAAAGCACGCTTGCCAATTCCCTCGGGACCGACAAATAAAAACGTGCTGGCCAGCCGGCCTTGTTCCAGCGCACGGCGGAACTTTGCAACAACTTCATCGTGACCTTCGAGGCTGAGCCAGGACATAAACAGGAGTCAAAGTAGGAGATTAAAATGCCTGCAGATGGGGGCCTGCAGAAGCTCTATCGAAAGAGCCAACGTTGTTTTTGGCCGAACGTTTACCACCGCGCTTCAATTTGAATCCATTCATAAGGCCCAACTTCACATACAATTGCATTGTCGTCAATCGTCAACTCTTCGGACGGCTTGCCGCCCATCGTTCTCGTTGCCGAAGTTGGTCGACGGAAGCAACGTATTCGCACGGGGCCGCGACGTGCCTCCGTTTCCAATAAACGTACGCAAAATCCAACGACTTGGCCAGCGTCTAAAATTGGCGACCATCGTGTCGCCTTCACGTTAGGGGCGTCAATATGAAATAACCAACCCGTGGCAACCTCTGGAGTTGCTGTGGAATGTTTCCATATTGCCGTGGGTGGTGCAAACAGTTCTTCAGCGGCTCGCCATACATGAGGCACATCGACGCTGATTCCCAAGCGAAACTTTGTTGTTGTTTCGCCACGTACTTTCAAGATCGAATCCAGCATCCGATCGCTAGACTGTCGATGATACATCAAACCACCGGCGAGAATTGCCGTGCGAGCACTACCATCTACGATCTCGACAAATTGCGGCGCTTCAAACCGTCGCGCTGTTGTTGACACGCTACATCCATGAACACTGCGGCGGATCTCGGCGGCAGAACTTGACCAAGCAAAGCGAGCCGCAAAATAGGAATTCCAAGCATCGTCCGTCAGTTCCACGAAGAGAGAAAGGAGTTCGATTTCTAGCTCGATGATTTTTGCTCCGTACCATAGGCTGACCGTTTGTGAGAACTGCGCAACAGTTTTTCCTGTGAGATCAACTAATCGCCCCCGGCTGAAGATGCGGCCCAAAGTGGTATCGTTTTGTTGAACCTCGATGGAATCACCCACCATGACCGTGTAGACCGCTTCGTTGGGCTGTCGCCAATTGCCGGTGGGCGCAAGCGATCGGATGGCCAGTTGTTGCGAAAGCCGATTGCCACGTGTACGAAAATCGTGAATCGACTGAATGCCTCCTGTGCTCTGATTGATTTTTATTTCGCAAAACTCGTTCCGCAACGTGTTGTCTTCGGTAACAATCGTTTGTGGCTTAGTGCGGCGAGATTTCGGTGGCTCGATATTCGATGCACTTTCTGGGATCCAAGCAAATCCCATCGGTGGCATTTCAACGACAGCCCGTTTGGCGCCACCCGCTTCGTCGGCAGCAAGCACGGGACCCGCGATCTCGGGCGCCGATGACAACTCGGGCAATTCAACACCGACACGACGGGTAAAATTGAGTGGGTTGATGAGCAGGTAACCCGCTGAAGTTGTCGATGAAGCGGTTTCTTGTCCACGCCATGTGGAAGCAAAGATATTGCTTGCTTCTTGCATTGCAGATTTAACTTGCTGATCGAATATCTCGCTCTTGGTTGTATCGATCATCACTCCGTCACGTTCCAATTCATTGAACGATGGCAACGGAATGTTTATCGGCGATCCCTTCATTGCGGTGGCCATCGCGATCAGGCTCTCGGCTGTTTGATGCTGCAAATGAAGCTGCCAAAATCGAGCAGGTCGTGTGATTGAATCACAGCCATCGTTTTTTGCCGCTTGCTGCAAATACGGGCTGCGATATTGATCGGGCAGGAATTTAGACTGCGTGCCTGTCGACTCGGTCTCGTTGAAGTATTCATTAACTGTAGTAAATTTACCAAGCACTCCCGCGTATTTGGCCGCTCGTCGCAAGTCCTCATAGAATGGGCTATCGTGGCCAGGCCAACGCGCGAACATGGCCGTGGCGACAAAATCGTGATCCATCGTATCGCCCAAAGCTTCGGAGAGCGCCAAA
>CAZIGP010000042.1:0-7608 GCA_964538425.1 uncultured Pirellulales bacterium
AGTGAAAGTAATCCATCAGCGACGGGTGATTTTGGCAATGTGGTCAAGGCACTTTTGGGTGCGGTTGTTGGTGGGCTGGTTGGTTATTTTTTGTTTGTCTGGTTAACGAAACAGGGCCTCTATGGCTTGGTCCTACCCGGCGCGCTACTCGGATGTGGCGCCGGTATTTTTAAAACCCGTTCGCTTGCCGTTGCGGTCATTTGCGGATTGGCGGCACTGGTGCTTGGCTTTTATGCCGAATGGCGATTTGCGCCGTTTGCGGTTGATGAAAGTCTGGGATATTTCATTGCCCACATTCACAAGCTCAAAACCGTTACCTTGCTGATGATCGTGGCCGGGGGAGTGATTGGTTTTTGGGGCCCGTTTCGCCACTACCTGGATCGGCACCGTTAGCCGTACAGTCTGAGTATGGTAGGGGCGAGAAGGATTGTTGGCGGATTGCGGAGAGAGAGAACGGAAAGTTTATTGTCATGCAAAAGAACATTCTTCACATTGCGGTTGTGACAGGATGTATTTTGCTGGTGCCGCTTGTGGCGATGCAGTTTACTGATGAAGTGAAATGGGGACCGTTGGATTTCGTTTTCATGGGGAGTTTCATATTCGGTACGGGGCTGACTTATGAACTGATTGCCAGGAAAGGGGGCACGCTTGCGTACCGAGTTGCTGTCGGCATTGCTTGTGCAACCGGGCTGTTTCTCGTGTGGGTGAATGCGGCCGTCGGCATCATCGGCGATGAGGACTTGGCGAACACGATGTATTTGGGAGTGCTTGTTGTCGGATTCGTCGGTGCTTTTATCGCGCGTTTCGAGGCGCATGGAATGTCGCGTGCGCTGGTCGCGACGGCGGTGGCTCAGGCGCTTGTGCCGCTGGTTGCGCTGACTTGGGTTCCCGCGACTGACTTTGCACCGGGCGTCGCACCGGTGATGGGGCTCAATGCGGTTTTTGTCGCGATGTGGATTGCTTCTGCTTTGCTGTTTCGACGTGCTGCAGGGGGCTGCCGCGAAAATCGTGAAGTAGAAGTGAACCCGACCAATGTTTAGTAGATTCTTGCAATTGGTTTTTGTGGCGCACCGGTTAGTACCCTGCGGTATCAAGCACTGCTGGACAAGCCAGCAGTGGCACCCAGCGGAAGCAGCCGCCAATTAGCACCGCATGGGCTAATCGCTCGAAATCATTTCTATTTTGGCCGTTTGGCCTAAACACCCGCTGTTTGGCCGAGAAATCGGGGAATTGATTCTTCCTTGCGTCTTTTATTGATGGCCTGCGAGTGGTGCGTTTTGTGGCGATTATGCCGGTTTGGTGCACGGGTGTGGGGAAATGAGCTGTGCCGCCAGCGGGGTGCCGCAGGTGGGTGCGCCATTTGGCACGCTACGGTTGATTGCCGGATAAGGCGGCCATAACTGCCTTGGGGCGGCCGCGGGTGTTTAGCGGCAAATTTGTTTCTCTATTTTTGGGGAGGATCGTGCGCATGTGGCGAAATTTGAGAATTGCTTCGTTGGCAATTGCTTTGCCCGCGATTTGGGGACAGGCAAGCGCGTGGGCTGATGGTTGTTGTGGCGCAGCAAGTATCGTTGCACGGCAACGCAGCGCAAGTGCGCCGGAAGTGGCGGCCGCCGAAGAAAAAGGAGTTCAGGAGAAGGGGCCGAAAATGCTTCGCAAGACGATCATGGTTCCCACATGGGTGATGGAAACACGGACGATCAATGTGACCAATTACCGATACGAGCCGCGGGAGCGGACGTTTGTCGCTTTCAATCGCGTGCCGGTCATCGAAAAGCAACTCGAAAAATACGTCGTCATGGTGCCCGAAACTCGAACCAGGATGGTCGAGGAAACAGTGGCCAAGCCGATCACGGAGACCAAAACGGTGGAGTACACCGAGTATGTTCCGTATACCGAGCAGGTGGCGCAGACCTACATCGAGGATAAGCCCAAGGTGGAAGAACGGATGAGAACTTATCAGGTGAATGTCCCTTACACGGAGGCCGTCGAGCAGACCTATACCGCTTATAAGCCAGTGATGGAAACCAGAACCGAACAGTACACCGTGATGGTGCCATATACCGAGGAGGTTCAACAGACGTACTCGGTTTCGGTGCCTGAATACGAAGATAAGGAAGTCGCTTATACGGTCCAGGTTCCCAAGTTGGAATCGCGCACGCGGACCTATACGGTTCAGGTTCCGTACGTCGAAGACATGACGCAGAAATACACCGTGCAGGTACCGTACACAGAAACTCGCACGGCGATGCGCACCGTGACCAAGCGGGTTCCGGAGACAAGTATTAAGAAGATCTCGGTGTGCGGCGGCTACTGGGAAATGCGGAAATTTCCGCTGAACTGCGGCTGTTGCGGTGGTCCTCGATATTGCTGCCAGAGTGTTTGGGTGCCGACGACCGAGACCCGAGAAATTTCGTGCACGACCTATAAGTGCATTACGGAAAAAGAGCCTTACACCTATACGGTGAATCTATCGCGACCGGAAACACGGACGCGCACGATCAAGGTCGTTCGCTCGCGCGATGAGGAGCGGACCAGCGATTACGTCGTCACGGTCATGGTGGATGCGCAGCGGACGAAGATGGTCAAGGAATGCCGCTATGTTACTCAGGAGCGAACGAAAACGGTGCCGATTACTCGGATGCGGTCTGAAACTCGCACCCGCGAAATTCAGGAGACACGCATGGTGCCGGAGACGCGAACTCGGACGGTGCACATTCAACGCACTCGGCCTGAGATGCGAACAGAAACTTACACGGTTGCCAACTGGTTGAAGGAATCGCGAACGGAGATTGTGAACGAGACCCGGCTGCGACCTGAGACTCGGACCCGCGAAGTTGAGGTGACACGCATGGTTCCTGAGACGCGCAGCCGCGAGGAAAATTATATGGTGACCGTGCCTGTGGAAAAAACGCGGATGGTCAATATGACCCGCTATGAAGAGGAGCGCGAAGAGAAGCAGGAGACCTACATGGCTCGAGTGCCTTATACGGAAACCAAGCAAGTGCAGGTGAAAGTCTGCAAGATGGTTCCGCAAGAAGTGGTCGTGCCTGCTCCGTGCGGATGCTGCAAGGACAACTAGCGGATTGCCGTGGATAATCTAGGGAACACGGATAAACACAGATAAAAAGGATGAACACAGATTAAGACAAATAAAATTGCTTGATCTGTGTTTATCTGATTTCATTCGTGTTCTTTGGACCTTCCATTAAAAATCTGCGTTACTTGCGTTTTTGAGCGTACCGAGGAATTCGCGGACGGTGGAGATATCGACGCAGAAGCTTTCTTTCTCGTTGCCGCCAAAGAGTACGCCGACGAGTTGGCCGAGTTCGTTGAGAACTGGCCCACCGGACATGCCTTGAACCACACCGGCATCGGCGGTGAACATGGTGTCGCGACCAGTATTGGCGGGCCGGGCGTGTCCGGTGATGACACCGCCAGAGGCGCGATAGGTTGTGCCACGGGCGAAACCGTGGATGCGTACCGATTGGTCTTTGCGTGGGGTGTCGCCGAATTTGCAGGTTGGCATCGAAACGGGAGAAATTTGTAGCAGGGCCAAGTCTTGAACGTCGGTGGACTTGAGAACGGTGGCCGGCACGGTATCGCCGCTGGCGAGCTCGACCGAGACTTTGCCTTCGCCGCGAATGGCATGATGGTTCGTTAGAATGAGGTCGTCGCGAATCAGGATGCCGGTCGAGGTGTATTGCGCTTCAGGAGTCTTGAGGAATACGCGAGCGACGAAGTCGATTCGCGATTCGGCGCAAGTTGTGGCAGTGAGACATAAGGCAAACAAAGAAACCAGCAGAGTGCGCGCCATGGAGGATGGACCTGAGAAGGGGACGGGGAATCGAAAAGTCGGTCGCGATGTGTTGCCACCGACGGTAGCGGCAGTGGAAATGCACCCTGTGTGCCGGTGCGAAATCCTCGGGAAATACACAAAGACGCGTGGCGATTCGGCAACCTGAGGAATCACTACCGTTGATTTTCGTCAACGTGGAGGGAAGATGCAACAAGCCATTTCAGAGGGGCGAGAGCAAGGCAGAAAGCAAAAGGCAGGAGGGGGTCAGGAATGTATGTTCTCTTGCTGGTGCGTCGGGTTAGTGTTCGTGCTTTCGTGATCTAAATGTTTCTGAACTATGACACCTGATATTTTGGCTTCTGCCTTAGTGGCGGTCGGCGTAGCCTTGGGGGTGCGATTGGTGCCAACGCCAGGCGGTCGAGACGATGGCGTCGATTTCGGTGTAGCGAGGCTTCCAGCCCAGAGTTTTTTGGGCAAGTGTTGAGTCGGCGATCAGTTCGGGCGGGTCGCCCGCGCGGCGTGTACCGATGTCGGCAGGGATTTTGTGGCCGGTGATACGACGGCAGGAGTCGATCACTTCGCGAACGCTATAGCCGCGGCCGATGCCGAGATTGAGCTTGAGCCCTTGACCGGGTTGAAGATGGTCGAGCGCGCGAAGGTGGGCGTCGGCCAAGTCGTCGATGTGAATGTAATCGCGGATGCAGGTGCCATCGGCGGTGGGATAATCTTCGCCGAAGATGGTTACCTTATCGCGCTGGCCAAGTGCTACTTGCAAAACGATCGGAATGAGATGCGATTCGGGGGAGTGGTCTTCGCCGATATCTCCTTGGGGGCTGGCACCGGCGGCGTTGAAGTACCTGAGTGCGGCGTAGGCAAAGCCGTAGGCATGGGCGTAGTCGGCCAGAGCATGTTCGACGACCAGCTTAGTAAAGCCGTACGGGTTGATCGGCAGTTGCTGTTCGGTTTCGGTGATGGGGATTTTTTTCGGGGCTCCGTAAGTGGCCGTGGTGCTGGAGAAAACGATTTTGGAAACGGCGGATGCGCGCATCGCTTCTAAAAGGGACAAACTGCCAACGATGTTGTTTTGATAATACTTTGCCGGTTCGATAACCGATTCACCCACCGCCGCGAATGCAGCAAAGTGCATGGTCGCTTCGATGCGGTGTTCTTTGAAGGCTGATTCCAGGCGCGGCCGATCGAGCAGGTCGCCGACAATGAGGCGATCTTGTGGTACGGCTCCGCGATGGCCTAAGCCGAGATTGTCGTATGTCCAAACATCATGGCCTGCTTGGTTCAAAATTCGGACGGCGTGGCTGCCAATGTAACCCGCCCCACCCGTGACAAGAATCCGCATGATTTTATGAATGATCGAGTGATATAACCGCTATAGATTGCCAAGGTTGTCATGTTAACGAATACCTGCAGGCGAGACCACCGGAGAACTTTGGAGGAAGTGGAGTTTGACAGGAGAAGTGGCCGATGCGCGCTATATTGCCGAGTGGCGGGCAATTCGTTTCTGGCGTTTCTCTCCCACTTTTTCGTTGTTCGACGTCTATGGCAAAGCGTTCTGTTGGACCACGCAAGCCGATGATGCCGGCAGGGAATCCTGCCAAGCGCTGGATCGAGATGTTTTTGGATTACAGCCGGAGCGAATGTCATTTGGCGGATAACACGGTGGCTGCATACCGGCGTGATCTGAAAAAATTTGTTGACTGGTTGGGGACGCGCAGCATTCAGAAGCTGACGATTCGAGAGTTGGCCGACTATCCGGCCTACCTCAATAAAAATTGTGAACTGGAACCGGTGAGCATCGCGCGGCATTTGGTGTCGCTGAAAGTATTCTTTCGTTACTTGCAACTGGAAAACGTACTGAGTGAGAATTTGGCTGAGTTATTAGGCACCCAAAAATTGTGGCAGCGCGTGCCGCAAGTGCTATCGGCGGAGATGGTCAACCATTTGCTTGTGGCTCCGCGGGAGCAAGATCGGCTGTGGCGGCGTGACCGTGCGCTGCTGGAATTGCTTTATGCCACGGGGTGCCGGGCGTCGGAAGTTTCGCATTTGCGGCAGGACGACGTGCATTTAAGTCAGGGATTTTGCCTGGCTCGCGGCAAAGGAGATAAAGAACGCTTGGTGCCGCTGGGACGACGTGCCGTTGAAGCGGTGCAGGATTATTTGAAAAACGAGCGACCAGCATTAATTGAGAATGCACCGTATCCGCCGAAGTGGCTGCTGCTTTCTCGGCGTGGCAAACGATTGCGGCGCGAGCGGATTTGGGAGCTGGTGAAACAGTATGCTTTGCGAGTGGGCGCGCCGGCGACGATTGGGCCTCACACGCTAAGGCATAGTTTTGCCACGCATTTGGTTGCGGGGGGCGCCGATTTGCGCCAAGTGCAAGAGATGCTTGGCCATGCGAATATTCAGACGACGCAGATTTATACTCACGTCGATCCTACGCGGCTCAAAAAGGTTCACCAGCAATTTCACCCGCGCGGGTAAGAAAGCGAAATTCTTGTTTCGCTACGTAAGAATGTTGCATTACGGGCCGGTTTTTTTGGGTGGCTTGAAGCGAAGTTTTTCGACAAGCTTGACGACGACGCCATTACTGTCGACGTACCCTGAAACATGCGTGACGGCCGAGATTAAGTTTTCGTAGAGCAATTTGTAATCGCACTCGATTTCGACTTCTGCTTCTGAAGTTGCTCCGCCGGGGCCTCTCTCTTGCGGTGCAACCAGATTGACGACGCGCTTGCGCAGTTCGGGAAAGCCGCCGGCGAATTGATCGTTCACATAGATGCCTTTGAGCGTGCCGTCGTCGTTGGCAACGAGTTTTACGCGAATGGGCGGAATCAGTTCGTCGCTGGTCATGGTTTGGTTTGGAGCCGCCGAGGGCATTTTGATATCAAAATCTCCCTCGGGGATGACGAATTTGAGCGTCATGATGAAGAACGACAAGAGCTGAAAGACGCAATCGATCATTGGCGTCATGTTCAACTCGATCTTGTCGGCCAAGGCGGCGGTTTTATGTCGAATCTTCATGCGATAAATGGAGACGTGTCGTTTAGGTCACGTTTTTTCCTGCTTGGCGCGATAGGCGAACTTTTCGAAGCCGGCATCCTGGCATTTTTTGGTGAGTTCTTGCACTTGGCCGGCCTGGGCTTCGCGATCGGCCCGGATGATGACGGTTGTCGAAACCAGATTGCGATTCAATCGCTGCATCACGCGAACTTGGCGCTGGAGCGCGCTTTCGATGGTGTCGAGCGTGTACTCATTGCCGCCAAATAGAATGCCGCCGTCTTTCTTCATTTGCAGCGTGATTACTTCTTCCACCGAATCGGTGACGGGCTTTACCAGTTCGCTGGAGGGGACGCGCACGCTTTGATCTTGCTCGTTGCCGCTGAAATTGATGGCGATTGTGAAGAATGCAATCAACTGAAAACACATGTCGATCATCGGTGTCATGTCGGTATCGGCCGAGATCGATGAACGTGTATTGCGAGTAATGCGCATGAGCAGATTATGGCTTTTTTTCGCAACGAGAGAAAGCTGCGCTGGTTCCGGAGGCCGTTAGCAAACGACCATGACATTTATTTTACTCGGAAAATTAAGTCTCGTATACCATCCGGCCGTGGCTTTGGCTGCGGCTGATTTGTTCGGTGGCGTAGAGGCCGGCGAGCACAAATTCGACGCAGCTTGCTCGGACGGCTGAATCTTGCGAAGCGTTGACTTCGAATGCTTTATCCCAGGCGGGAGGCACGCGTTTGAGTCGATCGGCATAATGCGCCGAGGGTAACACGTCGCCGACTTCAATT
>CAZIGP010000042.1:7618-12988 GCA_964538425.1 uncultured Pirellulales bacterium
TCGGCGAAAATTTTGCCGATTTCTTCGAGGCCGTGACGATCGACATATTCTTCGAACACCGTTTTAATTGCCTCGGCCACGACGGCATCGAGCACTTGGCGTTCGCTCATTTGATGGCTGCCCATCATGTCGAGTTCCAGCTTGCCGAGCGAGGAAGCGTAGATATGCCCTAAGTCGCTGATGCGCGGGACGGCAGGGCGTTCGTTCAATCGTACGGCGCGCTGGCGGGCGCTGGCGACCATGGTGCGATAGTTTGCGATGCTGAAGCGAGCGCTGACGCCGGATTGATGATCGATGAATTTGCTTTTTCGCGCCGCAATGGTGATTTGCTCGATAATTTCTTTCATGAAATAGGGCACGACAATCGGGAACTCGCCGTCCAAATTTAGAGCGGCTTCTTGTTCCATGATTTGGATGCCCAAATCACGCTGACGCGGATAATGCGTATGAATGACCGAACCGATGCGGTCTTTAAGCTGAGGGATGACTTTGCCGCTGCGGTTGTAGGTGGCTGGGTTGGCGGAGAACAGGATGAGCACATCGATGTCAAACTTTACGGGATAGCCGCGGATTTGTACGTCGCGCTCTTCAAGAATGTTGAACAGGCCGACTTGGACGAGTTCGTCAAGTTCGGGTAGTTCGTTGATTGCGAAAATGCCTCGATGAAGGCGCGGGATCAAACCAAAGTGCAATGCTTCTTCTGCGCTCATACTGGTGCCGCCGGCCAGTTTGGCGGGATCGATTTCGCCAATGATATCGGCGAACTTGGTGCCCGGAGCGAGTCGTTCTGCATAGCGATCTTCACGCTTCCACCAGGCGATCGGGACTTGGTCTTCGGGATGGGTCGAGACGAACCGCTGGCAAACGCTTGTGATCGGACGGTACGGATCGTCGTGTAATGGGGCCTCGGGCAAGTCGATGTAGGGAATTTCTTTATCCAGGAATCGCACCAGCAGTCGCATGAGGCGGCTTTTTGCTTGGCCTTTTTCGCCAAGGAACAGCATGTCGTGCCCTGCCAGCAGCGCGATATTGATTTCGGGGATGACGGTGTGATCGTAACCTACGATGCCGGGAAACAGTTCTTCTGCATCACGCAACATCCGCAGAAAGTTATCGTGAATTTCCTGTTTGACCGTTTTAGAGACCCAACCGCTGGTGCGTAATTCTTTTAACGTGCGCGGTTTATTTGTTGTGGAAACAGACATGATAAAACTTTTATGTTCAGGCGCGGGTGCGCCATGGATTTGGAGGAAATGAAATTTTCTACGGATGTTTCGAGATTGCATTGTAGGAAGGTACGTGCCTGGCGACAAATCGGCGGCTTACGATTGCCGCTTGCGAGCCAGGCAAAACCCGCGTGTTACGTTCGATACCTGCTACATTGTCTCGCTGGCAGTGTTGCACTAAACTTGGAAAATGATGCCAGCCTCGACGCTTATGACAGATTCTTCGAAGCTTACTGCCTTGCCCCGTCTTGTTTCGCTCGATGCCTATCGCGGCTTCATCATGTTGATGCTGGCTGCCGAAACCTGGGGATTTCCGCAGGTTGCCAAAAATTTTCCCGACAACCAAGTTTGGGTATTTTTAGGGCACCAATTTTCGCACGTCGAATGGGTCGGCTGTTCGTTTTGGGATTTGATTCAGCCGGCGTTTATGTTTATGGTCGGCGTGTCGATGGCGTATAGCTGCGTCTCTAGGCAAGCGAAGGGGCAATCTTGGCGACGAATGTTCGGCCATGCTGTGTATCGCTCGGTCGTGCTCGTGCTGTTAGGCGTTTTTCTATACAGCAATAATGAGCCGCAGACAAACTTTGTATTCAAGAACGTACTGGCGCAAATCGGACTAGGATATACATTTTTATTTTTGCTTTGGAACCGGCCACAGTGGGTGCAAGCGATTGCGGCGGCAGTTATTCTCATTGGCTATTGGGCGTGGTTTGCCTTGTATCCGTTGCCGGCCGAAGGATTTGACTACCGCTCGGTTGGGCTTGCCGAAAATCGGCAATATCTCACCGGTTTTCAAGCGCATTGGGAAAAAGGCACAAATGCCGCGGCGGCGTTCGACCAATGGTTTTTGAATTTATTTCCGCGCAAAGATGGCAAGCCGTTTGTTTTCGACGGCGGCGGTTATTACACGCTTAACTTTATTCCTTCGCTGGCAACGATGATTTTTGGTTTGATGACCGGCGAACTGTTGCGCAGCGATCGAAGCAATCAACAAAAACTCATGCACCTTGTGGGTTGGGGATTTGCGGGGCTTGTGGTCGGCGCACTGCTGGCCGTCATAGGGATTTGCCCGATGGTCAAACGCATTTGGACACCAACTTTCGGAATTTACAGCACTGGCTGGGTGCTGTTGATGCTGGCGGCTTTTTACGCTGTGATCGACTGTTGGGGTAAAAAAAGATGGAGTTGGCCGTTGGTTGTTGTTGGTATGAATTCGCTGGCGATTTATCTCATGTCGCAATTACTTCGGCCGTGGCTTGGAAAAACACTCCAGATTCATTTTGGCTCGGAGGTCTTCACTTTATTTGGTCTTATCGAAGACGGGTATAGTCCCATCGTGCAGCATTCGTTGCTTGTGCTGTGCTTGTGGCTTGCCTGTGTGTGGATGTATCGGCAGAAAATTTTTGTGAAGATTTAACATTCGACGCGCCTGGCAAGCATTTTATGGCATCTATGATTACGGAAACGTTGAAACAAACTACTGTTTCCGTTCTTACGCCAGCGGGGCGTGGAGCAGTGGCCGTTGTTGTGATCGAAGGACCCGACTCGCTTGGCATTGTTGAGCGATTTTTTCTTCCTCAAGTGGGCCGCCTTGCTGAACGGCCGCTGAATCGGATTGTTTATGGGCGCTGGGGACTGGAGCCGGCCGAAGATGTCGTCGTCTGTCGGCGCGGCTTTACGTCGATTGAAATTCATTGCCACGGCGGCAGTGCGGCGGTAAAACGCATTGTCGGCGATCTTACGTCGATGGGCGTAGCGGAAGAGAGCTGGAAAAATCTTCTTGAGCGGCATGAGCTTTCTCCGATTCGCGCAGCGGCCCGGATTGCGCTTTCGGAAGCAGCGACCGAGCGAACGGCGATGATTTTGCTCGATCAATATCAGGGAGCCTTAGAAAACGCGATTGATCAAATTGTCGAGAAAATTAAAGCCCAGCAACTTGATGCTGCGAAAGCGACGCTGGAAGGATTGCTTGCTCGTGCGTCCTTGGGCTTGCGTCTTACGCAACCTTGGCAAGTTGTGATTGCGGGGCCGCCGAATGTTGGTAAGAGCACCCTCATCAATACATTACTTGGTTACCAGCGAGCGATTGTGTTTGATCAGCCGGGGACGACGCGCGATGTTGTTACGGCTCAGACAGCCTTTGAGGGCTGGCCGGTGCAATTGTCGGATACCGCCGGGCTGCGGACGAGCGATGATCCGCTGGAATCAGCCGGCATTAAGTTGGCCGTGTCACAAGCAATTGGAGCGGATTGTTTGATTTTGGTCTTTGATGCTTCGCAGCCTTGGACACGTGAAAACGACGGACTCGTTCAAGAGTGGCCAGAGGCAATCGTCGTTCATAATAAATGCGATCTGGCCGTTCCGGCTAGGCAAGGCATCGCCATCAGTGCAGCGAAAGGTGTTGGAATTGATCAGCTTGTTTCGGCCATGATGACGCGGCTTATCCCTGTTGCGCCGTCTGCCAAAGATGCTGTTCCGTTTACAGTGGCTCACGTGCAGGCGTTAAAATTAGTGGCTGAGCAACTTGAACTCGGTAAACTGCCGATGGCGCAGGTGACTTTAGAAGCGATGAAATCGTGATTGTCGCCAGAATAGCTGGCTCAATCGCCGTTTCGCTCTATAATGAGACAGCGGGTTTAATACTGATCTTGCAGGAGACCTGACCATGTCGGCGAAGCCTGAGCGATTGAGAGCCACTCTCGATGAACTTCAACGCCAATTAGCGGAAGTCGATCAACTGGATCCCGCGCTACATTCTCAGCTTAGTGCAGCGCTGCACGATATTCAGTCGACCTTGGCGGTTAAAGGGCCTGCCGGTGAGTCGCTATTGCAGCGATTGAGAGACGCGGCGCACGATTTTGAAGAAAGCCATCCTGCACTGGCAGGAAATTTGGGCAGTTTGATCGACACCTTAGGACGAACAGGAATCTGAACGTTCTTGATTTGCTTGTTTATGGGGCGGATTGCGCGTCTGTTTTGATGGCTGGTTTTGCGGGAGATTTTTTGGTCAGTTATTGTGTTGGATGAAAATTATTTTGGGCGGGGCTGCTGGATTTCGAGCGGGCCACATTAATCGCCAAGACTAGAATCAATATAACAGCAATTGTTATTGGTCCCGACCATACCAGCCGTATGGCTGATTCTGCAATCGTTGGTGTGTGGTACTCGCCGGTTGGCTCGTGGACTTGATACCTCGATGCTACCCGAGTCTTGATGTCAATTTTCTCAATAGTTAAAACGCGATAATTAGCAACTGGCAATTTTGCACAGACTGCACTAACCACTGCCAGTGCAGTTATGCACACGAAAAGCGTAGATAGGCTGAATCGCATCCCCGCATTGTAGCGGATCAAACGCGATTGCGTTTCTTCCACCGCACCGCAAACGTTGCCAGCAAGGCAATCAGTGTGGGAACGATAACACAGAAGCCGATCAAGCCTTGGGTGGCAGTAAATGGAACGTTGTGTCCGCCGAACGGGCCGAGGTATAGGACCGTAATTTTTGATGCCGGCTGGTTCGCGTTGCCAAGCAGATTCTCGACGGTCTCGTCCGATATTCCAACTCTAGTCTTCCCGATTCTGAGCACGTAGTTGGCTGCCCTCGCCTCTGTTACGAAGCCCAGCACGACAACCAACGCCAGCAGGATTGAAGCTGTTCGCACTGTTCTTAAAAAATTATTTTCTTCGGAAATTTTGGCTGCAAACTCGCCAAATGGTGAACGCGGGAACTAAAACGATTATCACGAATGGAAATAGCATCGTAAGAAGAAGGCATATCATACTGAGCATGGCGATACCTCCTGCGTGTATTATACATCTATAAATTCAATCTAGTTAATTAGCCTAGCCGTCCATTTCCGCATTTCCTCAATACTCTAAGCCTTGTCAGTCAGGTCATTAACTATCGCTGGTGTCTTACCCTTCAAAGATTTATGCCTGCGGCAAAATTTTAGTAGGTAAAAAATACTTATTTGGTGGATTATGTGTCCGTTTTGATTGCTGGTTTTGCTGGAGATTTTTTTGGCTTTTTTGGATCCGGTGAGTGGATTGGCCAGTTCGATGGTCAATAACTTGGTTGACCGGCACTGGTCAGCTAGTGTGTGGGATGGAGATTATTTTTCCTAGCCTTGGCCCATCAAAGCACG
>CAZIGP010000043.1:0-912 GCA_964538425.1 uncultured Pirellulales bacterium
TGGCAGTCAAATTCCAGGCCGGCCGAGTATGGGTTCGTGGTTGTCATATGGATTGGGAACCGAATGCGACAACCTGCCCGCCTTTATTGTGATGACGCCACGTTGGTCCGCTAAACGTGAGGCGCAGGCATTATTCAATCGCCTCTGGAGCAGCGGCAATCTGCCTTCAAAACATTCCGGCGTAGCGCTGAGAGGTGATGGCGACCCGGTGCTGTATTTAAGCGATCCACCAGGTGTAAGCGGCAAAATGCGGCGAGATATGCTCGATTCGCTGGCTGAATTAAATCGCGAGCAACTCGACGAATTCGGCGATCCCGAAACAGCTTCGCGCATCGCTCAGTATGAAATGGCGTTTCGTATGCAATCGTCGCTGCCGGCGATCACAAATATCTCGGACGAGACAAAAGAAACTCTCGACCTCTACGGCCCCGAGGTGAAAGAGCCTAATAGTTTTGCTGCAAGCTGCCTGCTCGCCCGACGACTGGTGGAAAAAGGCGTACGCACCGTGCAAATCTTCCACCGTAATTGGGACCAACATGGCGACTTACCTCGCGATTTGGCTTCGCAATGCCGAGATGTCGATCACGGTTGTGCCGGCTTGATTAAAGACCTCAAGCAACGCGGCATGCTCGACGACACACTCGTGGTTTGGGCCGGCGAATTCGGCCGCACGATTTACTGCCAAGGTACGCTGACTAAGACCGATTACGGCCGCGATCATCATCCGAAGTGCTTCACCATCTGGATGGCCGGAGGCGGGGTGAAGCCAGGCTTCACTTACGGAGCCACCGATGACTTCAGCTACAACATCACCGAAAATCCGGTTCATATTCACGACATGAACGCCACGATTCTACACCTGATGGGCATCGACCATCGGCGGCTGAGCGTGAGATATCAAGGCTTAGACGT
>CAZIGP010000043.1:922-11264 GCA_964538425.1 uncultured Pirellulales bacterium
CTCACCGGCGTAGAACCAGCAAAAGTAGTAAAAGACATTTTGCTATAGACGGCGGCTTGGATACCACTCTCTTTGGAACCGAGGTGGAAGACGCAAACCCTTTTGCCGACCAGTCAAATGAAGCCCTCGGTAAGCCTACAGTCGGCTCCGAGAAATGCCTCCTACATCTACCGGACCAACCTTCTAGTGGCTTATTCAAGGCCAGGAATGCAAACAGATCGAACCTTCGATCTGTGCCATATGCTGGCAGTCCCCCCTAGTTCACATTCCGGATGGGTAAATCGCCTTGATCCAGCCGAGCTTTGCGGCTAGGTTGTTAGGTTCGATTTGTATGACCAATTCCTCGTGTGCGGCGGCACGCGAATAGAACTCAATTTTTAGGAGATGATTTTAATGGTCCGAACCCGTCCACGCACAAAGCTGAAGTTGGCTCGCAAAGCTCGTGTATGTCCGAAATGCGGAGCCAAGTTGAATAATCAGTTGACGCGATGCAG
Organism: uncultured Pirellulales bacterium; assembly: GCA_964538425.1. Classification (GTDB taxonomy): domain Bacteria; phylum Planctomycetota; class Planctomycetia; order Pirellulales; family JADZDJ01; genus JADZDJ01. Next base: position 1,417 of record CAZIGP010000043.1, read on the forward strand.
CCGTTGCTCGCGAGAGGTGGCCTTGATTGGCAAGGTTTCAAAAAAAGGACGATACGTGAAGGCATATCGTCGCCGTAAAAAAAAGAAAGCAGAGTAGTTTAGCGAGTTAGAACGGGAAAAAGATATTTGATGCAAAATCATTGTCCCTTCTCTCCACCTCGCTTTCCCTCCTTCTTGTTGACCTCAAGGTGACGCTTCGTAGCGAGCCTCCATGGACATCAATGCTTGGTATTCGCTCGGTGTTTTGGCGCTAGTCTTCTACCTGCTGGCCACCAGCAGATTAAGCGCCGATCTTGTTCTCATCGGCGGCGTACTGCTGTTGCTGGTGCGCGGTGCCAGCGTACTCACTACCAGCGAAGCACTTGCGGGCTTGGCGAACGAAGCGGTGGCCAGCGTCGGCGTGCTATTTGTGGTCAGCGCAGGGGTGCGCGACACCGGTGGCGTAACTTGGCTGGCCGAACGATTATTCGGCCGCCCAAAAACAGCGCAATCAGCCATTTGGCGATTGATGATTCCGACCGCCGGTGCCAGCGCCTTCATGAACAACACACCGCTGGTTGCGATGCTGATTCCCGCCGTCAACGATTGGGCAAAGCAATGTCGTATCGCTGCCAGCAAGCTAATGATTCCCCTTAGCTACGCGGCAATTCTCGGCGGCACCTGCACCTTGATCGGAACCAGTACAAATTTGGTGGTGAATGGTTTGGTGATCTCCGCCGCTGCAAAACAAAATCCAGCCGACACCTCAGCGCTAGCAAAGCTTCCAGCTGGCGGTTTAGAGCTGTTCGATATCACTTGGGTCGGCTTGCCAGCATGCATTGTAGGCATTGCCTTTATCGCTTTTGGCAGCCGCTGGTTATTACCCGATCGCAAACCACCCATCAGCAATCTCGACGATCCTCGCGAATATACCGTAGAAATGATGGTGTCGGTCGATAGCCCGCTGGTAGGAAAAACAATCGAAGACGCTGGTCTCCGAAGTTTGCCCGGAGTTTATTTGGCCGAAATCGATCGGGCTGATGAAGTAATGCCTGCCGTTTCTCCTCATGTCCGACTGCGCGCCGGAGATCGATTGGTATTCGTCGGCGTCGTTGAATCGGTCGTCGACTTACGGAAGATTCGCGGTTTAGCTCCTGCGACCGATCAGGTATTTAAGCTAAATAGCCCGGGATCGCAACGCTGCTTGATCGAAGCGGTCGTTTCAAACAGCTTCCCACTGGTAGGAAAAACAATCCGCGAAGGCCGATTTCGGACCGTCTACGATGCCGCCGTAATTGCCGTAGCCCGAAATGGCGAACGACTCCGACAAAAGATCGGCGATATTGTCCTGCAAGCTGGTGATACGTTGCTGCTCGAAGGACATCCCTCGTTTGCTGATCGGCATCGCAACTCACGCGATTTTTTCCTCGTCAGCAGGTTAGAAAACTCCCAGCCGCCGCAACATGAAAAAGCTGCCATTGCACTGTTAATCCTTGCTGGCATGGTAGTCGTCATCGCCACCGAGTTATTACCTGTCCTTAATGCTGCATTGATTGCCGCTGCCTTGATGTTGCTATTTCGCTGTACAAGCATTACTGAAGCTCGTCGCAGCATCGATTGGGAAGTTTTGTTGGCAGTGGCTGCATCATTCGCCATCGGCAAAGCACTCGAAAAAACCGGCGCGGCAGATGCCGTGGCGGGCGGCATGGTCGAACTTGCACAAGGCGTCGATTGGTTAACGCTAGCGGCTGTTTACGGCGCAACGCTATTAGCCACCGAACTGATTACCAACAATGCCGCTGCGGCCTTGATGTTTCCATTGGCCATTAGCACGGCAGCTTCACTCAAAGTTAGTCCTATCCCGTTCATTATTGCTGTCATGATGGCAGCCTCGGCGGGCTTTGCCACACCAATCGGATACCAAACCAATCTCATGGTTTACGGTCCCGGTGGATACAAATTCAGCGATTACGTGCGTTTAGGGATTCCGCTCGACATCTTGATTTGGGTTGTCACCGTAGCACTCACGCCTATTTTCTTTCCCTTTAGATAGAGATTGCTAGCCTGCGGTTTAAATCTCTGCTTAAAGCGTTAATTATCAAATTGCATCTGTTCCAGTTGTGCAAACTGGGCAATCTAGCTTTAGATTGCGGCGTGCAACCTTAATTCATTTTCTGCATTCCCGTGGTTATCCGGCAATTCGGCCGATAACGAAAGTAGCGACCCTGCCGGCCGGGGGTCGTTGCGCGCTCATTTCGTACCCACCGCTTGCCCAACTCGCCTATGTCTCATCATCCAATGCCGTCCGACAAACAATCATTTTATGCACGCCATAGTATGGCGATTTTGTTTGTCATTGTGTTTCTGTTACCGCTCGCGATTGTCGGGGCGATGAAAGCAAAGACACACAACCGCAACGATGTGCGCGGATGGTTACCAATCGAGTACGAGGAAACCCGAGTTTATCGCGCCTTCCGCGAGCAATTCCAAGGCGAAGAATTTGTGCTCGTCAGTTGGGAAGGTTGCACACTGACCGATCAGCGATTGGCACTCATGGCCCGCAAACTCGTGCCGAAACCTGAAGAGCGCGGCGAGGACGATCCGCCGCTGATGTTCAAAACAGTATTCACCGGACCTGAAATCGTCGAGCGCATGACTTCCGAGCCATTGAATTTAGATCGCGAAGAAGCAATCAATCGCTTAACCGGTTCACTAGTTGGTCCAGCAAAAAACAGCGACGAAACACTCGACCAGCGACAAAGCTGTCTGGTAGTAACGCTTTCAGACGAAGGCCGCAAAAATTTGCATCGGCCGGTCAACCGCATTATCGAAGTGGCTTCGAAAGAATGTGCGATCTCTGCCAATGTTTTGCACTTAGGCGGCCCGCCGGTTGATAACGTGGCCATCGACAATGCCGGCCAACGCAGCCTCATGATGCTATTGGGATTGTCGCTGGCCGTGGGTGCTGTGGTTTCTTGGTTCAGTTTGAGAAGTGGCCGGCTGGTGGCCATCGTAATTGCCACCGGCGTTTACAGTATGGCCTTGAGTTTAGCGATCGTCTGGTACACAGGCAGCCCCGTGGATGCGATCGTGCTTACGATGCCCTCGCTTGTATACGTTGCCACAACCTCGGGCGCAATTCACCTGTCGAACTATTACCGGGATGAAGTTGCCGAAACCGGTAGCCGGCTGGGTGCTGCAGGAAGAGCACTCCGTCATGCAGCATTACCACTAGGATTGGCCACCGGTACAACCGCGGCCGGTTTGCTCACGCTTTGCTACAGTGAATTGATCCCGATTCAAATGTTCGGCATCTATTCGGCAGTCGGTGTGGCCGTTAGTTTGCTGCTGCTTGTATTCTTCATTCCGGCAGCACTCGAAAGTTGGCCGCCGAAATTACAAATCGGCGCGCTCGCCAAAACAAACGAAGAACTTCGTAAATGGAAACCACCCGAACAAACCCGCTGGTGGCGAATTGGCGAATGGATTTTAGCACACAACGGACTCATCTCGTTTGCGTGTCTATTGCTGATGGCCGGCATCGGCTATGGCATCACGCGGGCTGAAACCAACGTGCAACTGATGCGTTTCTTCTCATCACGCGCCCAGATTTTGGAAGACTATCGTTGGCTGGAAGCGAACCTTGGGCCGCTCGTACCAATGGAAATCGTCATTCATATCGACCGTTCCATCCACGACGATTTGGATGCCGATGACCGGGCTGCAAAACTCGCCGAGGCTAAGCCATCGGGTAATAGCACAGAAGCAACACAAGAAGCCACGGATGCAAATATCAAACGTCTATCGTTCCTCGATCGCATGGAACTCGTTGGCCAAATTCAACGACGTATCGAAGCCGTCGACGAAGTGGGCAGCACCCTTTCCACAGTCACGTTCTCTCGCGACTTGGAAGTGGGCGACAGCTCCGGGGCTGCTGGCAAAATCTTTGGCCTGAACCGGCGCACCAAACGCAGTGTGATGAACAAACGGCTCATCGCACATCGTGAAGAATTGCTTGCCGGCGATTATTTGCGTGATTGGAAAAACCCAACCACCGGCAAACACGAAGAACTGTGGCGAATTAGCGCCCGTGTTAGTGCTTTGAAAAACGTCGACTACGCTGATTTCACGAAGCAACTTCAAGCTGTAGTCGAACCGATTTTGCAAGAGCAAAACGGGCGCGGCATCAAAGGCATCTCGGTAGCTTATACCGGCTTGATTCCACTGGTTTATAAAGCACAACACTCGCTGATGGACGGTTTGGTATTCGGCTTTCTAACCGATTTCGCGTTAATTGTGGTCGTAATGATTATTGCCTGCCGGCAGTGGTCGGCTGGCATCGTCTTACTGTTGCCTGCAGCTTTCCCGGCCATCGTCGTGTTCGGTGGAATGGGTTGGTTACATTCCTTACTACAATCGTGGAACTTTGGTGCCATGTTCATCGACATCGGCACCGTCATGGCTCCCGCCGTGGCATTAGGTGTTACGGTAGACGACGTCATGCACTACTTGCTCTGGTTTCGTCGCGGCATTCAAGAAGGTATGAGCCGCAAAGGTGCAGTGATGCTCGCTTACAAAGGCTGCGCGCGAGCGATGTATCAAAGCTGGGGCGTCATTGGCATCGGACTTTCAGCATTTGCACTAAGCCCATTCGGGCCGACCCAGCGTTTCGGCATGATGATGCTAGCGATGCTTACTGTCGCTTTGGCCAGCAACTTGCTGTTCATGCCCACGCTGCTCGCGGGCCCGATTGGTGCGATTTTTGAAGCCGGCATCAAACGCAAAATGCGCAAAGCGGCCGCAAAGCCTGTTGTCACCGAGAAAGCTGCAACGCCGAAGCATACCTTCCACGAAGCGGAGGTGCCGGTCGTACCCGCGCCAAAGGCAAAACCATTGCCTGGAATTCCGACACCTCAATTACCCGTCTCGCCGAACGTTGCAGCATCGTCTGCCGCAAAGATTTCAACCCAAGCAGGCACGACGAAGCCGCCAGCACCTCACATAAGCCCTGTCAAAACCAGCGATAAAAAACCAAACGCGGCATAAGTTATAGACGATTACTTCAAACTCGCTTTTATTCACACGATCGCAAAGTAGTTTTCGGCAATCGTCACATTTTTTCCTCGATGCCCTTTTTGTCATCGCATCTTATTAGATGCCATTCCACGAACACCATCTAACATTTAAATGCTATTTGCTCGATAGCTTTTTCTAAGAGACTTTTTATAAAAATTTCGACTCAATATTCGCGTCCTGAGCAGTAGTAATACTTGACAGAGCTTCAAAGAGCGATACGCTGACGGCTCATTGATGCTGTGAGCACTCGTCTGCATTTCTTTTCTACGTAAATTTATTGTTGCTATCGCAATGCTGTATGCCGGTCGTTTCGAGATGCAGCAATATGCCTCAAAGATTCATCAACAATATTCACACTCATCAGGATTTAAAGCTGCGGGTTTTCCAATCCAATGCATTATGCATTGAATCTGTAGCTGTTGTTTTGGGCCAACATCAAGGAGATCAGCCAGATGAACTTCAAAGCAATCAGACAGCGAACAAAAATTCTAGGGGCAATTGTTCTCTGCTTCACATGCGTTGAGTTTGCACAAGCAGTGCCGGTTCTTACGGGCGCAACAGGCGGAGTTTCTTTTGGCGTATCGCCCTACGGAGGTGCTCCTCCAGGCGTACCTACCTATATTGGCAATAACTTCACGGGCCGGAACGACATTTTATCTAGCCCCGGTGGGACTTTTTTAACTGCCAGTCCAACCTTAGCCAACAATACTTCAAGCAGCGGAATTCAAGTGCTGCCATGGTATCAATTCCAAGTCGGTGGAGGCAATGGTAACGGACTATTCGGCGCAGGCGAAGTGCTGGTGACAGGAACCAACGTTGGCTTCAAGTTACAGGATGTGGTTCCAGGCGGCGGCACTGCTTCGTACGCCATCGCCAGTGCCACCTCAACGTTCAACAATCCAGTGGCATACAACGGACCTTTTGGAACTTATCTAGCTATCAAAGGCACTCTACCTGCAGTAAATGCGGCAGGTGTGGCAGCCATTCGAACCCACATCCAAAGCGCTAATCCCGCAAGCCCGTTCTTTGGTGGTGGACTCGGCATTGAACTGCCCCAACTAGTGCTCGCCAACGGGCGGCTTGCAGGCAATAACTACACCACAGTGTTTCTAGGTGGAACGGGCGCTGGAATGATTGTAGATAACGCCGCCCTTGGCACCTTCCGCGGAATTGCCGTTAACAACTTAGCGTTCAATATTCCTGCGGGCGATGTTTTTACAGCCAAAAGTACGTTGACGGTCTATGCCGACCCGATGGAAATGGAATTGATCGACCCATTCGCCTTAGAAAATGCCGATCTGCTTGCACTAGATGGCGTAGGTGCTTTGCCGGACCAATCCTTGATGGGATTTACCCAGGTCCCAGAGCCGGGCGCAATCGTTCTGGCATGCAGTGGCATTGTACTGCTGGGCTGGAGGCGCCGACACTGCGCCTAAATCGAGAGCCCGTTTTGACATAACTTGCAAAACGGTCACCTTCTTCAAGGTGGCCGTTTTTTGTTGCTCAAAGCTTAGACCAACTTCAAATCACCCTTCCACCGCACAAAGCCCTCAATAGCTTCATATTCGGCCAGCCCGAGTTTGTCGTAGAGTTTGGCCGTTTCGGTATTACGGGCCTCAGCACGTTGCCAAAATTCGCGAAGATCCGCGCCAGGGAAGAGTGCGCGATCTTTTTGCGATTGGTGTTTAAAAATGGCGTTCCGCTTCCGGCGAGTTTCATCCGGGCTAAGCGGCACCGCCATTTCAATTTCGTGAGGATCCCATTCCTGCCACGCCCCACGATAAAGCCAAACCTCGCAACGGTTGAACCACGATTCGTAACGCACACGATCGCATGCTTGCAGTACAGCACTCAGACACACACGGTGCGTGCCATGCGGATCTGACAGATCGCCGGCCACGTAAACTTGGTTTGGCTGAATGTGCTGCAAAAGATCGACCGTAATTTTGACATCGGCTTCATCTAGCGGTTTTTTCTTCACACGACCGGTCTCATAGAACGGCATGTCCAGAAAGTGCAGACGCTGTGGAGAAACACCACATCCCCGACCAGCGGCGCGAGCTTCACCACGACGGATCAGACCTTTGATTTTTTGGACTTCGTCGGTATCGACCTGACCCGGCTGTTTGTTGCGGAGCGATTCGAGAATACCATGTAAAATGCTGCGCGTGCGACCGGGCTCAATACCAAATAGTTCATCGAAATCACAAGCGAATTCGCTGAAGCGAATGGCGTCGTCATCAAACACGGCGATGTTGCCCGAAGTTTGGTAAGCGACATGAACTTCATGTCCTTGATCTACCAGCCGAATCAACGTCCCACCCATGGAAATTACATCATCATCCGGGTGAGGCGAGAAAATCAGTATACGCTTCGGAAAAATGTCGTCGTGGGCCTGTGGCCGATCGCCAGGCTGTTTGGCATGGGCTGGTTTGCCGCCAGGCCAACCGGTAATGGTTGATTGTAATTGACGGAAAACCTGCAAATTGATGTCGTAAGCCGACCCATGAGCAACAAGCAAATCTTGCAGTCCTTCTTCGTTGTAATCTTCGTCAGTCAGCTTCAGCAATGGCTTTTTCACATGCAAAGCAAGCGAAATCACGGCCTTGCGAATGCTCGATTCGGTCCATTCGACTTGCCCGACACGCCACGGTGTTTTGCTGCGAGTTAGTTCGGCAGCCGCGGCTTCATCAAGGAAGAACTCCGCCCCCTGATGTTCTTGCAAGAATGTGGCTGGAATCGACGGCGTGACAGGACCTTCCACCGTCTTGGCGATAATGCGAGCCTTGTGCTCACCAAACGCCAGCAAAATCAGATGAGCGGCATCCATAATGGTGCCAACACCCATCGTGATGGCGCGGCGAGGAACAAATTCTTCGCCAAAAAAATCGCTCGAAGCATCGCGACGCGTGATCTTGTCGAGCGTGATCAAACGCGTGCGGCTATTGCGGCCCGAACCTGGTTCGTTAAAACCGACGTGGCCAGTACGACCGATACCGAGCAATTGAATATCAATCCCGCCCGCAGCCGCAATCTTCTCTTCGTAACGTCGGCAATAATCGTTGACTTGATCCGCAGGTAAAGTGCCGTCCGGAATGTGAACGTTTTCGGCAGGAATGTCGATCAAATCGAACAAATGCTCTCGCATGAATCGTACGTAGCTTTGCAACTCGTGACGCTGCATGGGATGGTATTCATCGAGATTGAACGTAATGACGTTCCTAAACGACAGCCCCTCTTCGCGATGCATACGAACCAATTCCGCATAAACAGCCACTGGCGTGCTCCCCGTGGCGAGGCCTAACACGGCATTTCGGCCTTCGTCTTGGCGACGACGAATCAAATCAGCAATTCGCTGTGCCGCGGCAATGCTGGCTTCCCGTGGATGAGAAAAAACGCAGCAAGGAATGTGTTCAATGTCGGAAAGTTCTGTCGAAGTGGAAGGGCGGAGCATGAGTGGTGGGAAGGGGCAAAAAGAGCTTGAATTGGCAACCCTTTAGCGTAATGAGCAGTCTAGCAACAGTAAATAGCCGCCAATTCTCCAAATAAATGCATTCATTTCTGCAAAATTAGGTGGATAGGCCCATTTCGCGCTGTTTTTTAGTGGATAGAACCACGAATGAAGCAGGTACAACCACAAGCCAGTCCAACCACAAATCATGAGACGAGCGACCTGACGATAATGACCCATTGCCTAAATTTCCGCTACGTTTCGTAGTCGCTTGGCGTTTTTTGTTTAGCTTCGCGCAATGTGGCCCGAATTTTTTCCAGTCGCGCAGCAAGTTCTTTTTCGAAGCCACGATCCACAGGCCGGTAATATTCGCGCTCGATGCCCAGATAATCCTGGGCAGCGACAGCATCGGGTGCTTCATGAGAATACTCATAACCTTCACCACGACCTAACCGTTTAGCGCCGGAATAGTGCTTGTCCTTCAATTTCACAGGCACTGGAAGCGTGCGCCCTTCACGGATGTCTTGGAGTGCTTCACCAATAGCCAGCGTCGCCGCATTACTTTTTGGAGCACAAGCAAGATACGTCACGGCTTGCGAAAGCGTAAGTTGGCACTCTGGCAAGCCGACAAACTCACAGGCTTGCATCGCTGCCACAGCTAATGGCAAAGCTTGTGGATCAGCGTTGCCTACATCTTCACTAGCGAGAATCACTAAGCGGCGAGTGATGAAACGAACGTCTTCACCACCTTCAAGCATTTTGGCCAGCCAATACAGTGCCGCATCAGGATCGCTGCCGCGGATGCTTTTGATCAGCGCGCTGGCCGCATCGTAATGCGCATCACCCAAGCGATCATAATCCACCGCTTTGCGCTGCACTGATTCCTCCGCCAAGGCACGCGTAAATTTCAGCGGCCGCTCCGGCGACGATAACACGCCCACCTCGAGTGCCCCCAGGGCTCGACGACCATCTCCATCACTCACTTCGGCGAGGAATTCCAGCGCAGCTTCGTCAATCTCCACTTGCTTATGCCCTAAGCCGCGCTGCTTATCGGCAAGCGCTCGACGAATCAGCGATTTAATGTGCTCGATCGACAGCGGCTTGAACTCAAAAATTCGGCTGCGGCTTACCAGTGCGCTATTCAGCGCAAAGAACGGATTTTGCGTCGTCGCCCCCACAAGAATCACGACCCCTTCTTCCACATCGGGCAATAGCACATCTTGCTGGGCACGGTTAAAGCGGTGAATTTCATCAACAAACAGCAATGTTTTTTCGCCGCTGGTCTCCAGCCGATTACGGGCTTCCTCGAGCACTTCGCGCAGCTCTTTCACGCCACTGGTAA
>CAZIGP010000043.1:11274-12939 GCA_964538425.1 uncultured Pirellulales bacterium
AGCGGCTACGACTGGCCGCGGCCAACAAATGAGCCAATGTCGTTTTGCCTGTTCCCGGAGGGCCATAAAAAATAACCGATCCCAAACGATCGGCTGCCAATAACCGCCGCAGCAGTTTGCCTTCGCCAAGAAAATGTTCCTGCCCGACAAATTCGTCAAGGTTGGTCGGACGCATCCGCGCTGCCAAAGGTTGGGCTTGGCGACGATTTTCAGCCTCAGCAGCAGCAAACAAAGACATGGCGATGGCAAAAGTAGAGGGAAAGTAGCGTGCGTCATTGTATGCGAACGCAGCCGACTTTTCTTGCCCTTAAACTTTTCGGGGCCTATTCAATAGCCAGGCCTGCTAATCCACTACACTTGCGGTGACAATCGCATCGCTATTTCCCCTCGAATAATTGCTTCGACAAACTGTCGATTGCCATCCACCACGTCGGACAATTCAAGAATCTCCTGCGGCGTAAGCCAATGAATCGATTCCACTTCCAGCGGATTCGGCGCCGGCTCTCCAGAACCTTCCAAGGATGCCTGCCACCAAGCCAAATGAACTCGCCAGCGAGTCACCGTCTCCCAAAGACGCTTTATTGGTCGAACTTGGCAGCTCAGTTCCTCCTGAAGCTCTCGAACCAAAGCTTGTTCCTCGGTTTCCCCCGGTTCCAGGCCACCGCCGGGGAAACAAAACTGGCGTGGAGCTAACACCTGGGCCGAACGACGAATGACAAGCAAACGCCCTTGGCGCTCGATAACGGCCACGGCACCGCGGCGAGTAATTACCGGCTCTGATTCATCAGGGATCGCATTCATGGGAAATAGTGTATCCTACTTCTGAGATCGATACACAACCTTACCAATCCATTATGAATCACTCAAAACGCGAATCCCCCTGGCTCGTCTGCCTGCTCCCATTTGCAGTTTACATGCTGCTCGGCAGTTTTGAACCGGCGCCACCCCCACAAAATGGAGTCGAAGCGGCCAAGCCTTGGCTGGATTTGGGCATTCAGTATCGGCATTATCCACTCGTCTATACCGTAAAAATTTTTGCCACCGCAGCGGCAATGATTTTTGTTTTGCCGGGATATTGGCAGTATCCCAGACGACTAACATGGCTGGCTGTCGTCATCGGGGTGGCGGGTGTCGTGCTCTGGGTGGTGTTGTCGCAGTTACAACACTTGTTGACCAAAAGCAGCGAGATCGAATGGATTAAGTCGCTGGGTCAGCGCAGCGCCTTCAATCCGCTGAAGCAAATGCAAGAGCACCCTGCGTTAAAATATGGTTTTCTCATTGTGCGTTTTATTGGCCTCGTGATTATCGTACCAATCATCGAAGAATTTTTCTTGCGCGGATTCCTCATGCGGTACGTACAAGCCGAACGCTGGTGGGAAGTGCCTTTTGGCCAAGTAAATCGGGCCGCAGTAATCGTCGGCACCGCCGTACCCATGCTGATGCATCCTCAAGAACTAATGGCAGCCCTCGTGTGGTTTTCAGTCGTCACCTGGCTGATGGTGCGCACCCGCAGCATTTGGGATTGCATACTGGCCCACACAATCACCAATTTGCTACTAGGCTTGTGGGTGTTAAACAGCGACCAATGGTGGCTAATGTAAACACCAAACCACCCGACACCTTGCTTCCCGATTCAATCATTTTCACTTCATTTGACGCACCCCA
>CAZIGP010000044.1:0-12863 GCA_964538425.1 uncultured Pirellulales bacterium
AATTACCGCATCGATTTCTTTTGTGGTAATTCCAGGACGGACAATCGCTTTGGCTACCTGATGTGCTCCCCAGACAACGAGCCCGGCACGACGCATTTGCGCCATTTCACGAGGGGAGCGTAAATTGATACAAGCAGGTGCTTTTGCCACAGTCGAAGTTGCTTTCGTCGCAGGAGAACGATAACGGTGTACTACTAAACGCTTTCCCGCCGGTAAGGTGCGTGATTGCTCGTTCATCGAATAATCACTTTAATCCAATTCACAAGTATATACATTGATCCTATCTGGCAATGGCTTTTAAGGCTACTACCTAACGGCTAATTGTTGGACTGCGGAGGTTAGCCGTTGAAACACTTCGTCGACCGTTCCTAAGCCATTAATGGATTGCAGTATATCTTGGCTTCGATAGTAATTGATGAGAGGTTCGGTTTGTCGGCGAAATGCTGCCATTCTTTCACGGATGACATGAGGTTGATCATCGCTGCGGGCTCGTCCAGATAAGCGGCGGACGATTTCTTCTTCGTCGACTTGTAACTCGATTACTCCATCAAGAGGTTTACCTTGTCGATCTAAATATTCTGCAAGCGATTCGGCTTGCGACAGTGTTCTTGGAAAGCCATCCAACAAGCAGCCGTGAACACAATCCTGTTGGTTAATTCGGTGGTCTAATACTTGAAGCACCAAATTATCTGGCACCAACTGACCGGCATCGAGATACTGCTTCGCTGTTCGTCCGAGCGGTGTTCCGTCGTGAATTTCTTGGCGTAGTAACTCACCTGTGGAGAGGTGAGGTACCGAAAGATATGTTGCTAACGCTTTTGCTTGCGTGCCTTTTCCAGCTCCGGGCGGTCCGATGAGAATAATCCGCATAGGAAAAAGGCCGGCGTTCAATACGGCAGTGTGAATTGCCGGACAATATCATCTCGTATGATGGTCTGAATACAAACGCCTATTGTTACACCGATCAGAGAGTTATTCCAGCAGGCCTTTATAATTTCGCATAACTAGATGACTATCAATCTTTTGAACAAGATCGAACGCGACGCTGACGGCAATTAGTAGGCCTGTTCCACCAAAAAAGCTGGAAACGCTTGGAGGCACATTCAAGGCGGCACCAATAATTGTGGGAGTAATCGCCACCAAAGCCAAGAAGGCAGCGCCCACGTATGTAATACGAACCATCACCTTTTCTAGATAATCGGAGGTGCGTTTACCCGGTCGGTAACCCGGAATAAAGGTGCCCATATTTTTAAGATTATCGGCCATGTCTTTGGGATTAAAAGTAATTGCTGTCCAAAAGTAACAGAAGAAATAAATTAACAGCACAAATAATATGTTGTAGAAAAACGAGGTGCCTCGACTGAAGGCATCGTTTAAGCTTTGCCAAAAACCACCATGCTTGCGAGCCAACATATCAAACAGAAAGTTGGGGAATAACAACAAGCTGCTGGCAAAGATAATTGGCATGACGCCGGATTGATTCACTCGCAAGGGCAGGTATTGACGGGTGCCGCCAAAAACACGTCGTCCGCGAACATGCTTAGCGCTTTGGGTAGGAATTTGGCGCTGGCCTTGGGTCATGAATACTACACCAGCGACAACGGCAATGAATAAAATGGCCAGCACAATCCAAATTTCGATACCGTGCTTGCCGCCACTTTCACCAAGTTCAGGGCGAGTGTTTGTAATGAGTTGATAAGCGGCTCCAGGCATACCTGCGAGAATACCTGACATAATGAGCAAGCTAATGCCATTGCCGATTCCAAATTCATCAATTTGCTCGCCCAGCCACATGAGAAAGATTGTGCCGGTGGTCATCGTCATCACTGCGACGAGATGCCAAAAGAATGTAATGTTGCCGGCCGAGTTACAAAATGCTTCATTAATAACTTGCACGTCGCCGCGACTATTCATCCAACCTACATAAAACCAACTTTGGAAGAGGCAGATGATTACTGTTGCATAACGAGTGTATTCGTTGATTTTTTTGCGGCCACTTTCCCCTTCTTTTTGCAGGCGTTCAAGCGGTCCCCAAACGCTGCCAAGCAGTTGGAAAATAATCGATGCTGAAATGTAAGGCATAATGCCCAAGCCGAAAATCGTCGCTTGGCTAAGCTTGCTAGCCGAGAAGATGGCTACTTGAGCAAACAAGCCTCCAAGTCCAGAACTTTGGGTAAAGCGTTCGAGCGCATCCTGGTTAATCATTGGCAATGGAACTTGCCAACCGACGCGATAGATGGCCAGCAAGAAAAGCGTGAGCAGAATTTTCTGCCGCAACTCAGGGATCGTAAAAATGATCCGAATTTTTTCCCACATAGCTTCGCTCCGTCGCAGGATTAGAGGGCAACTTTATAGCCGATTTGCCCTGGCGGCTGCTAAATCATGAAAGCAGAAGGATACAAGATTTACCTGCAATGCTCAAAGGCTAAAAAATCACACGGATTGAAGAATGCCAGGCACGTACATTTCTCTTTTTGCGATGGTTTTGCCTTATCACCACTAGCCAAGACGCAATTATTTGCTGGCTTTGGCTTTAGATTTCTTTCGTATAACTGGTTTCGGACCAGGAATAACGATCGCTTCTCCTCCGGCTTTTTTGATTTTTTCCAGGGCCGACTCGCTAAATTTATTCGCGGTAATTTTCAGCTTTTTCTTGAGCTCGCCATTGCCAAGAATTTTAAGAGCATCGCAAGGGCGCTTGCACAAGCCGACAGATTTGAGGGATTCCAGCGTCACCTCAGCACCGCTTTTGAAAGCCGCTTCAAGTTCGCCAACGTTGACGGTGACGAAATCGGTGCCCCAAGGATTATTGAAGCCGCGCTTCGGAATGCGACGGATAAGAGGCATGCGGGCGCCTTCAAACACGCTGGGGGCTGCCCAACCGGCTAATTGGCCTTGCCCTTTGTGTCCGCGACCTGAGGTTTTTCCTTTTCCGGAGCCAGGACCGCGGCCAATGCGCATTCGCTTTTTGTTTTTATGGACTCCACGATGCACGTCATTGATGTTCATTGCAGGGGCACTCCTCGCAGACGTTCCACTTCAGGACGTGTACGTAGTTGCTTTAAAGCGTCGATGGTGGCTTTAGCCACGTTGATAGGATTGGTGGAGCCGTAGGCTTTGGTCAACACATCGTGAATACCAGTAGCTTCACACACCGCACGAACGGCCGCACCAGCGATTACACCGGTACCTGGGCTGGCTGGCAGCAGGATAACGTCGGACGAGCCGAAATGCCCCATGACGGCATGAGAAATCGTGCTGCCATCCAGTGGCACATCAATCATGTTTCGTTCAGCATCTTTGCCAGCCTTTTCTACGGCTGGTGGCACTTCATTCGCTTTTGCATAGCCCCAACCAACTCGGCCACGGCCATTACCGACCACAACCATGCCATTGAAGCTGAAGCGGCGACCACCTTTGACCACAGCGGCGCAACGGCGGATTTTAATAATCTTTTCGATCAGATCGCCCGATCGTGATGTTTCTGTAGACACGGCGCACTCAGTTTGTTGTACAGCTGTTTAAATTCGATCTAAAAACTTAACCCGGCTTCTCTTGCCGCATCGGCCAATGCCGCTACGCGACCATGATATTTTGAGCCTCCTCGATCAAAGCAAACTTCCTTAATGCCAGCAGCAATTGCCCTTTCGGCAACGAGCCGTCCAATGGTGGTGGCAGCGGTCTTATTCCCGCCGTATTTCACCTCACCTTTGAGCGAAGGCTCTGTTGTTGATGCCGAGGCTAACGTGCTTCCACGAGAATCGTCAATTACTTGTGCATAAGTGTGTTTTAAGCTGCGCTTAATGCACAACCGAGGCCGCTGGGCAGTTCCCCGGATACGTTTTCGCACTCGCCAGGCTCGGCGTTTGCGTTGCACATGATTTCGTTTTTCGTGATTCATAAACTTGTGACGACAACCAATTTAAAACCAAGGCTGAATTTGTTATTACTTCGTGACGGCCTTACCAGCCTTGCGGCGCACTTGTTCGCCTTCGTAACGAATGCCTTTGCCTTTATAAGGTTCTGGCTTTCGCACGGCGCGAACTTCGGCAGCGAATTGACCAACTTTTTGTTTGTCAATTCCTTTAATGACAACGTGTGTTTGATCAGGACAGGTTACTGTCAGTCCTGTGGGAATCGGTAGTTGAACTTCATTGGCATAACCCACACGAAGCTGCAAATTGTTTTTTTGAATTGCGGCCAAGTAACCTACGCCGACAATCTCGAGCTTCTTTTCGTAGCCTTTCGTAACACCGTCGATCATGTTGCGCACTAAAGCTCGCGTCAGGCCGTGGGCAGCTTTGGCTTGGCGGGTTTCTCCGTCTCGTGTAATCACCAAACGCTTCGCTGCTTCTTCGTACTTAATGCCTACAATCGGCATCAATGATTGTTGTAACTTGCCAAGCGGACCTTCGACTGCAACTTGCCCAGAGCCGACCGCTACTTTGACGTTAGCAGGTACGGGAACAGGAATTTTTCCGATGCGTGACATGGGGAAAGCGGTTAGCGATTAGCAATTAGCGATTAGCTTGAGCAGCTTTTCCGCCAATGTTTTTGCTAGCCGTTGGTATTTTTCGTGTTTGAAATTTATGTTTGTTTTTTAAGAGCAAATTGCTAACAGCTAATATCTAAAAACTTCCTACCACAATTCACACAGCACTTCGCCGCCGATCATCCGTTGACGCGCTTCGCGATCGCTTACGACACCACGGCTAGTGCTAAGAATGCTAATTCCTAGACCGTTTAAAACCGGTTTTAGTTTTGTAGCACCGGAATATACGCGACGGCCTGGCTTGCTCACACGCTTAATATGGCGAATCACTTGTTCGCCATTGGGGCCGTATTTCAAGTCGATTCGCAATTGGCTGACTGGTTCGGCTTCGACTTCTTTCCAGTCCCAAATGTAGCCTTCGCGCTTGAGCACTTCGGCGAGGCCGCGCTTCACTTTAGAAGACGGCATATCGACCGTTGGCCGTTCAACGCGAATTGCGTTGCGGATACGAGTTAGCATATCAGCTATCGGATCTGTCATCATAGGTGCTTGGTCTCCACTTACCAACTGGCCTTTCTCACACCAGGAATCAAACCTTGATCGGCCATCTTGCGGAAACAAATGCGGCACAGGCCAAATTTGCGGTAAACTGCTCGCGGCCGACCACACAACTGACAGCGACGGCGCAGCTTTGTGCTAAATTTGGGTTTTTGCTTCGCCTTGGCGATTTTTGCAGTGCTTGCCATAAAGCAGGATTCAGGGGTCAGGATTCAGGAATTAAATAAAATCCGAACGTTTGGTTTACGCATGCCTTGTTAGGCAGCGCCTTTTTTGTCTTTGGAGTCTTCGGTCTTGAACGGTAAACCCAGGCCGCGGAGCAATTCGCGCGACTCGTCATTATTGCCACCCGAAATCACGATCGTGACATTCATGCCTTGCACTTTCGTGAATTTGTCTGGGTTTAGTTCTGGGAACACCAATTGTTCTGACAAACCAAGGCTGTAATTGCCCCGGCCATCAAACGAATTGCCATCTAGGCCACGAAAGTCTCGTACGCGAGGTAATGCCAGCGAAACGAGCCGATCAAGGAACTCATACATTCGAGCCCCTCGCAGCGTTACCTTACAGCCAATCGGCAATCCTTCGCGGAGCTTGAATCCGGAGATTGCTTTGCGAGCAGAAGTGACGAGCGGCTTTTGGCCAGTGATTTGAGTAAGCGCCGCTACGGCATCGTCGAGGTTTTTCTTTTCGGCAATTGCGCTGCCAACACCCATGTTGACCACGATTTTCTGCAGACGCGGCAAAGCCATGCGATTTTGACGATCGAGTTTCTTCGCCAGCGCAGGGAGTACTTCTTTCTCGTAGC
Organism: uncultured Pirellulales bacterium; assembly: GCA_964538425.1. Classification (GTDB taxonomy): domain Bacteria; phylum Planctomycetota; class Planctomycetia; order Pirellulales; family JADZDJ01; genus JADZDJ01. The sequence continues at coordinate 5,859 of CAZIGP010000044.1, forward strand.
GCTCCAACAATCGCGGTGTAGGAGGCGGCCCACTTGGTGCAGCATCCTCAGCGGCGGCGGCTTTTTTATCTTTCTTGGCCATGGCTCTCTAGCATGAATCCTTGGATCGATGGGCACCACCATGTTTCAGGCGGTTAAAATTTGTGTTTATTTTTTGGTCGCTGATTTGCGAAGTGTTGTAATGGCCCCGAGCGAAGTACCGCTACGCTTAGCAAATCGTTCTTTTGTGCCATCGGCGAGCACGCGCACTCCAACCCGGGTTGGTTTATCCGTTTTCGGGTCGAGCAGCGTGACGTTGGAGATGTCGACGGGCATCTCTTTCGATAATCTGCCGCCTTGTGGGTTTTTTTGGCTACGTCGCATGTGTTTGAAGACGCGATTCACGCCTTCGACCACAACCTTGCCTCTATCGGAAAACACTTTCAGCACTTTACCGCGTGTGCCGCGATCAGCACCGGAAATTACTAGTACGATGTCGTTGGTTCGAATATGCATAATATTTTGCTCGCCGTGTTTATTTAATTACCTTACACCACTTCACTGGCGAGGCTGACAATCTTCATAAAATTGCGTTCGCGAAGTTCTCGGGCCACTGCGCCGAAAATGCGCGTGCCACGAGGATTCAACTCGTTATCGATCAATACAATGGCGTTGCTGTCAAATTGGACGTAGCTGCCGTCATTACGGCGCGTCGGCCTTTTGCAGCGAACGATAACACCTTTTACCACAGCTTTCTTTTTAATGTCGCTGCCGGCAATTACACTCTTCACGCTGCACACGACCACATCGCCCAAGCCCGCGTAGCGTTTGCGACTGCCGCCGAGCACCTTGAAGCACATCACTTCTTTGGCACCGGTATTGTCGGCCACATTGAGCCGGGTTTGCATCTGGATCATGACAGTGGAACGATTGAGTAGTGACTAATTGCTATTTCAGTTAAACAAAAACTTACTTAACGCCTGCTTCTTCATCGAGTTTGGCTGCAGCTCGCATCGCAGCAATGTCTACTGCTTGGCTCTTGGCAACGACTCGTACTAGTTCCCAGCGCTTTAATCGAGAACGCGGCGGGCATTCCCGAATTTCTACAGTATCACCTTGATGCGATTCGTTGTTTTCGTCGTGGACATGGCAAACCGTCTTGCGACGCAAGATCTTGCCGTACTTGGCATGCCGCACCAGACGTGGAATCTCCACGCGGCGGGTTTTAGCCGCCTTGTCGCTGGTAACAGTGCCGATTTCTAATCTTTTAGGCATGTCGATCACCCTCTCTCCTTGTGAGAGAAGGTCAGGGTAAAAGGGTATTATGACTTCGCTGCTGCAGCACGGGATCGTTCGTTCAAAATGGTTTGGCAACGGGCAATTAGCCGACGAGCCTTCTTCTTTTCACTGGGTACATCAAGCCGTTCGGTTTGCGCTTTAATTCGCAAGCGAAACAAATTTTCTGCCGCGTCTTTCCACGTCAGTTGAATTTGCTCGTCGCTCATGTCGCGAATTTCAGATGCTTTTGCCATCGTCCGTTCTCCGGTTCACTTACATCGCACGTCGCTTTAAAAATCGTACTCGCATTGGCATTTTGTGGGCTAATCGCGCCATGCAAATGCGTGCTGCTTCTTCAGACACGCCGCCAATTTCAAACAATACGGTTCCAGGTTTGATCACAGCCGCCCAAAACTCCGGTTCTCCTTTGCCTTTGCCCATGCGGGTTTCCAAAGGAATGGAGGTTACTGACTTGTGCGGAAATACGCGCACGTACAATCGACCTTCGTTGCGAAGATACTGTGACGCAGCTACGCGGCCCGCCTCGATTGTCTGCGCTGGCAGCCAACCGCCTTGGGTTGCCTGAAGGGCGTAATCGCCGAAGACTACACGGTTTCCCCGCGTAGCTTCACCTTTTATACGTCCTCTTTGGCTTTTTCGAAACTTGACCCTCTTGGGCATCATCGCCATTGGCGGTGTCCTCGTACATACCTTGGTTAATCCACACTTGCACGCCGATATGACCTTGCGGCGTTTTGGCTTCAGTGAAGCCGTAATCAATCTTGGCCCGTAGCGTCGAAAGCGGCATTGAGCCGTTAATCGCTTTTTCGCGGCGAGCCATTTCGGAACCGCCTAAGCGGCCTGCTAATTGAATCTTGATTCCTTTGGCACCAGCTTCCATCGACGTTTCAATTGCCCGTTTCATTGTGCGGCGGAAGCTTGCTCTTTTGGCCAATTGTTCGGCGATATCTTCCGCCACCAATTGAGCAAAAATTTCTGGTCGATTGATTTCCTCGATCTTAATATTTACACGGCGGCCGATCAGGTTTTGTAATTCGTTTTGCAGCGTTTCGACTTCTTGCCCTTTGCGGCCAATAATGACGCCTGGCCGTGCAGTGTGCAGCAAGATTTTTACTTCGTCACGCGTCCGTTCAATTTCTACTTTGGGAATTGCAGCGAATTGATATTTCTTTTTGATGAACCCACGGACTTTATGATCCTCCAGTAGAAGATCGCGGAACTCTTGCTTTGAGGCATACCAACGGCTTTTCCAGCCTTCCATGATGCCTGTGCGAAATGCTACTGGATTAACTTTTTGACCCATGCGAACCTCATCAGTCGAGAAAGTGAATTTGCCGTTTGTGGCTTAACGTTTCCCGATTTACTTCAACTCGACGGATATATGTGAAAAACGTTTGCGAATCATAAATGCCATGCCACGAGCACGGGGACGAATGCGTTTGAACATTGGCCCACCATCAATGCGACAATCGCTCACGACTAAATCGCCGATATCGGCAGCTCGTCGATCTTCTGCATTGCCAATTGCGCTTTTAATGACCTTCTCTAACATTCGTGCACCACGGTGCGGCATGTAGCGAAGAAGCTCCAGTGCTTCGTCGGCGTATTTACCTCGCACCAAGTCGGCCAAGGGGCGCACCTTACGAGCGCTAATCCGGGCAAAACGATGCGTTGCTTTGTATGCCATGATGACGATTTCTCAATACTGTATTCTAAAAAATTCCAATTAGCCGGCTGCTGGCGCTCCCGCTGCAGCTTCCTTCTTCGCTTTGCCACCGTGACCACGGAAAGTGCGCGTGGGTGAAAATTCACCTAAGCGATGTCCTACCATGTCTTCGGTAACAAATACCTTCACATGAATTTTGCCGTTATGAACCATGAATGTATGGCCAACAAATTCGGGAATGATCGTGCAAGCACGAGCCCACGTTTTAATTGGATCTTTCTTGTTGGCAGCATCCATCAACTCCACCTTGCGGTAGACTTTTGGATCGACAAACGGGCCTTTTTTCTTGGAACGTCCCATGCAAAGCGTTCAGGGGTCAGGGTTCAAAATTCGACAAAACTACAAAGGTATTTTGATTTGGCCGTAACGTCTCGAACGACGACGACGCACGATGGCTGAGTTCGATGGCTTGCGGCGTTTTCTTGTTCCACCACCCTTCGCACTTTTGCCTGTCGGGCTAACTGGATGACGACCGCCTTTAGTGCGGCCTTCACCACCGCCGTGAGGATGGTCAATCGGATTCATTGCCGTGCCACGTACAAAAGGCCGCCAGCCTTTCCAGCGATTGCGACCGGCCTTACCGATCACAATGTTCATGTGTTCGGCATTGCCAATTGCGCCGATCGTCGCTCGACCTGCTGATGGCACTCGCCGAATTTCGCCACTGGGAAGGGTGATTTGAGCCCAATCGGCTTCGCGAGCACCTCGCACAGCACTGGAGCCAGCGGAGCGACACAATCTGCCGCCACGACCTGGTTGCAATTCAATGTTGTGAACCGGCATGCCCATCGGAATGTTTCGCATCGGCAAGCAATTGCCAACCGACGGCGGAGCATCCGGGCCACTCATGATTTCCTGGCCAACTTGTAAGCCATCGGGAGCGAGAATAAATCGCTTTTCACCATCGGCATAGTGCAATAAGGCAAGTCCGGCACTGCGATTTGGAGCGTAATGAAATGAGTGAACCTTGGCAGGTCCACCATCTATATTACGACGGAAATCGATCAGCCGGTAACGGCGTTTATGTCCACCACCGCGATGACGTGCCGTAATTAGGCCTTGGTTGTTGCGTCCGCCGTGTCGTTTCTTGGGGATACTCAGCCCGCGCGGTACGCCTGCTCCCGCAGTCAGCTCAGCAAAATCGCTGACTGTGGCTCCACGGCGTCCGGGGGAAGTCGGTTTGTATCTGCGAATACCCATAGTTGGGTTTAGGGGTCAGGGTTTTGGGGCTTTTGTATTTTGTGTCGCTGCTATTTGGTAACCAGTGCTACTGCTTAGAAGAAATCAATGCGGTTTTCGGAGTGCAATTTAACAATGGCCTTTTTCCAGTCTTGTGTGCGGCTCATTCGAACACGGCTGCGTCGTGGCTTGCCTTTACGGTTTTGAATGTGAACGCGTATTACTTTCACATTAAACAACTCTTCAACGGCCCGACGAATATCGTGCTTATTCGCCTGCGTGTTGACTTCAAAAGCGTAAGCGTTGTAGCGAGTTGAGCGGTGCATGCCTTTTTCGGTGACCAGCGGGCGCAAAATCACCTGATGCGGCGGCAGCTTCGGTTGCTCAGTTTGGGTAGCCGTTTCGGTGGTCATGTTTTTGTATATCCAAACTTATAAAAGTTCGGTTATTAGTTGTCTTTCGCTTTTTTAGCTTGCTGTTTGATATGTTCTAATGCGGCTTTAGTAACCAGCAGTCGCCGCGGCTTTAGCACGAGGAGGGCGTTCAAGTCAGACACGGGGGAAACAGTTACCCCGGCGATGTTTCTTGCCGACTTGTACACTTTGTCGTCGTGCTTGTCGGTTGCTACGAGGACGGTTTTTTCGCTGTCGCACTTCACGGCCTTCAAAATCGCAGCCATGTCGCTGGTTTTGATAGCAGGCAGCTTGAGGTCATCGATAACCGTGATTTGGTTATCCCTTACTTTAGCGGCCACAGCCATTCTGGTAGCAAGCTGTAATGCTTTACGTGGAAGACGATACCCAAAATCTCTCGGCCGCTTGGCAAAAATGTGTCCACCGCCACGGCGAATACCACTGCGCCTGGAACCTGCACGAGCATTACCAGTACCTTTTTGGCGATACATCTTTTTGGTGCTGCCGGCGACTTCTGCACGAGTCTTTGTCTTTGCTGTGCCTTGCCGGAGGTTGGCTTCGTACATCACGACGGCATCGTGCAAAAGCTGCTTGTTGATGCGCGGCGCGAGATCAGTCGGTTCGATATCGAACGTGCCGACTTGCGCTCCCTTGCGATCGTAAACAGCTAATTGAGCCATGGTGATATTTTTATGTTAAATGCCAAACTGTATGCGGATGGATAATTTCTACAGCTTGTTTGTTTTTCTTACGACTACGTAACCGCCAATTGCGCCAGGCACAGCACCGCGCACAAGCAACAAATTGTTTTCTTTGTCAACTCGCACTACTTTAATGTTTCGCATCGTGCTGCGGACATTGCCCATCTGGCCGGCCATTTTTTTGCCTTTGAAAGTGCGGCCTGGGAATGTATTGCCGCTGGTGCCACCGATATGTCGGTGCACTTTCTTAACGCCGTGCGTAGCACGCTGGCCTTTGAAGTTGTGACGCTTCATCGCGCCTTGAAAGCCTTTGCCTTTGCTCGTGCCGGTGATATCTACAGCGGCAACGCCATCGAATAGCTCTACGGTCAACGATTTGCCGACCTCAGCACCTTCTGCTACTCCGCGAAATTCGCGAACAAATCTCTGCGGTTCACAGTCCGCTTTGGCGAGCGGCTCAGCTCCCGACTTTGCTCGTACTTTTGATCGCCGACTATCGAGCTTGGCAACATGGCCGCGTTCACTTCGAGCGGCTAAACGGCGAGGCTTATCAAGAAAGCCAACCTGCACGGCATCGTAGCCATCGCGGTCGGCAGAACGCAATTGAAGAATACGACAGGGACCGGCTTCGATTACGGTAACAGGTATTGCTGCACCGGCTTCATCGAAAATCTGAGTCATCCCGACCTTGCGGCCGAGTAGTCCTAGTGCCATCGTCGTTATCCTCAATGCGTCTGGCTTAATGGAGTGCGAAGACAAGCGGCATGAAAATCACGCTCGCCGGTCAGTCGTACGACTCATGCAGAGCCGTCACCGACCCCGCTGCGCCTTACCCAAAAGCCTTCCGATGCATATTTTGAAATCTCTATTAGCTCTGTTGATCGAAAAGAATCTTGTTAACTGTTCAGCGAACATGATTCTAAGGTGTTTTCCCGAATCCTATTTTATCGACCGACGATTACTTAAGCATTAATGTCGGCTGCTGGCCTTGATCTTAATATCAACACCAGCGGGCAAGCTCAGCTTGTTCAATGCTTCGATTGTTTTCGCCGTGGCTTGCACAATGTCGATCACGCGCTTGTGAGTGCGGATCTCATATTGTTGCCGGGCTTTCTTGTCGATGTGCGGGCTCGATAGGACCGTATATCGTTCAATGCGAGTGGGCAACGGAATCGGGCCATGAACTTCGGAATTGGTTCGCTTGGCGGTATCTACGATTTCCGCAGCGCTTTGATCCAATACCGTATGGTCGTAGGCCTCCATTCGGATGCGAATAACTTCGTGTGTGTGCCCAGCCACGCAATACTCCCGCCGAAATCCGTCGGCGAACGCAAAAACTCTCGAGGAATACTAAGCAATGTTGCTCCCCGGTCGATTGGGGAAGCCTTCGAGTTTAAGGGGATCACAAAAATGTGTCAACGGGGCGTTTTCGCAGATTTCAACACTTTTTGTCGATCGCGTCTTCGGCCGGACAAGATTACCGTTACGGAATAACCAGCACCATCCCCGGCTTAAGTGCCGCCGGGTTTTTTAAGATATTGCGATTGGCTTCGAAGAGCTGCTCGTGGCGACGGCCGTCGCCGTAAAATTTACGGGAGATATCGACCAAGTTATCGCCGGCTTGCACTTGATAGGTGCGTTGCTTTGGCGTTTTTGTGCTGGCTGCACTAGTTGGCGTTGCTACGGTTTGGCGTGTACCAGGAGAAGT
>CAZIGP010000045.1:0-12862 GCA_964538425.1 uncultured Pirellulales bacterium
CCCGCTTTTGCCAACGGCGACCCAAATCAAGCCACCAGTGAAAGTAAGGGAGAAATCAAGTACTACGCACCCGATAAAGGATTGTTCCAAGTCACGAATAGCTGGGATAACGTATTTGATCCCAAAACCAGTAAATTTCAACCAACTCCTGAAAAACCTGGCGAATACTGGACATGCACAGGCCAATCGATCTTTCAGGTGAATCATTTAAATAAAACGATCGAAGAACATCCCCTGCCACCTCATTTGCAAGGCAAGGCAATTACCGATGGTCCATTGCCATTTGTATTCGGTGCGAAAGCCAACGCATTAAAGCAACGTTATTATTTGCGAATTAAAACCCCGCAAAATGTTATCGACAAAGAAGTTTGGCTGGAAGCAATTCCGAAAACACGTCAAGACGCAGCCAATTTTTCCCGAGTTGAATTGATTCTTGAAAAGCAAAAATTATTACCGCTTGGCATGCAAATTCATGACCCAGGGGCAACTGCTCATAATCAATCGCGGACGGCAATCGTGCTTGCTGACCATTCGGTGAATAACCCATGGTTGCCGATCCAACAAATGTTTAATGATTTCGCCAAACCAAATTACTTGACGTACAAGCACGTTGTTATACAGCCGCAGGCCCCGGCTCCGGCCCAAACCCAACCTCCCGCACAGGTGCAAAACCCTGGCACCAATCAACAGCCTCCGCGTCAAGCTGCGGTGCCACAAGCGCGTTCGCAACAATAATTTCAAGGTCGCAAGTTGTTGGCTTTTCAGTGCTTTTGCCGTTACTTAAGGCGGTAAAATTGACTCGCAAGTTCTCCGACCTATAATCGGACGTGTAATTCCCGACTGCGTAATCCTTTGCGCAGTTTCCCACGGACCGGTAAATTGGCGAACTATGGCGCTCGTTGAACGTCGCCGCAGAGTGCCCCGATGGAGCGAAATGCGGCAGCTTTTTTGGCTATGTCTCTTGGCGGCGATGCTCTCGCCAGCTTGGGCCGATGAACGTCTGGAGAATGCCCCTCCCGTAAACGCAGAGCAGGCCGCAGCAATACAGGACCCAGTGGCTGACAAGCCTGCCGACGTCAAAAATAGTGCACCGCTTGAAGAAGCCGAGCCCGAGCAAGTGAAAAATGCCCGATCTGCACAAGGGCATCTCATTCGTATCGATTTACCGATCACCGGCGACATCGATGTCAAAGTGCGCGCTGCCGTCAGTCGGATCTTGAGTGAATTGAAAGTCGGCGAGAAACGACCAGTTCTGATTATTGAATTGATGCCAGGGCAAGTCGAAGGTGGCGCAGGTAGCGATTTTGGCCGGGCCATGTCGCTTGCCAAATTTTTGGCGAGTCGCGATTTAACACGCTTGCAAACCGTTGCTTACGTGCCCAAGTCGATCAAGGGGCATGCAGTACTCGTGGCAATGGCATGTCAAGAAATCGTCATGGCTGCCGATGCCGAGATTGGCGATGCCGGTTGTGATGAACAAGTCATCGGCCCCACGATTCGCAGCGGTTATAAAGAAATTGCCGATGCTCGAAGTACGCTGCCAGCAGCCGTTGCACTGGCAATGCTGGATGGATCTTTGCAAGCATTGCGAGTGACAACTGATCTGGGAACCGAATACATCTTCGAAACTGAATTAAATAAACTGAAAACCGAGCGCGTGGTGCAAAACGTTGAACCTCTTAAACCACAACCACTGCTCCTCGATGGCTCTAGAGCTCGTGAGATGAACCTGGTGAGTCGCCTTGCGGCCGACCGTACATCACTTGCCAAAGCACTTCAGCTTCCGCCTGAAGCTGTTCAAGATGATCCGGCGCTTGCTGGCGGTTGGAAACCTGTGCAAGTCAACGTCAAAGGAGTAGTTCAAGGCGAAGGCGTAAAAATTACCCAACGCAAAATCGAAGATCAAATCAATGAAAATGGCGTAAATCTTGTCGTGTTGTGGATCGACAGCGATGGTGGTTCGTTTGTCGATAGCATGGAATTAGCAAATTATTTGGCCGGTCTTGATTCCAGCCGCATTCGTACGGTTGCCTATATTCCAGAGCACGCGAAAGGAGATGCCGCATTAATTGCTTTAGCTTGCGATCAAATTGTGATGGGTTCCGAAGCGCTCATCGGCGGATCTGGCGCTGCGGTGCTCGATCCGGCAGAAGCAAAAGCTGCCGTCATACCGCTACAACAATTGGTCAAAAAAGATAAATCCCGAAGTTGGTCGTTACCGGCTGCCATGATCGACCCACAATTGAAAGTGTATAAATACACGCAGCCCAGCACCGGCTTGATTGCTTACTTTTGTGAAGACGAACTTGCACAACAAGCCGATCCGGCTTCGTGGCGGCAAGATGAGCTTGTGACGAAGCCACGAGGACCATTAGCACTTACCGGCCGCGAAGCGGAAACAAAAGGCATTGCTTGGAAGCTGGTGGAAAACTTCGAACAGTTCAAACAAAATTATGGTTTGCAGCATAGTCCTGCGCTCGTGGAACCTGGTTGGGCGGATTTTTTGATTCAGGCATTGTCCTCGGACGGAGCTCGTATTTTCCTGCTCGTGCTGGGATTTGCCGGATTGTATTTGGAAATCAATACACCAGGCATTGGGCTAGGAAGCTTTGTGGCCTTAGTAGCTTTCATGCTCTACTTTTGGGCGCAGCATCTGCAAGGCACGGCCAATACGCTGGAAATCATGTTGTTTCTAGCCGGTGTTTTGTGTGTGGCCATTGAAATTTTACTTTTACCAGGCGTAGGCATCTTCGGATTAGGTGGTGGTCTGATGATGATCGCTTCCTTGGTACTCGCCAGTCAAACATTCGTCATTCCGGGCAACGAGTACCAACTTGCCCAGATGCGAAATTCATTATTAGTCTTAGGCGGCTCGGTGGTAGGAATTATCGGTGTGGCCATTGTTGCTCGTCGATTTTTGCCTCATACCCCGGGTTTAAGTCGGATGTTGCTTGCACCTCCTTCTGGCGAAGAACTTGAGGCCTTATCACAACGTGAATCGCTGGCTGACTTTCGGCATCTCGTTGGCCGTCAAGGCATTGCCACCACTCGCCTCGTGCTTTCTGGCAAAGCAAAATTTGGCGATGAGTTAGTCGATGTGATTGCCCATGGCGAACCGATTGATCGCGGTGCGCAGGTGGAAGTTGTTGAAGTTGCTGGCAGCCGAGTGGTAGTACGCGAAGTCCGAGAAACGTAAGATGAATGGCTGACACGCAAAGATGCACGGATCAACATCCTTCGTTCGTTCCTTGAACCCGCCATCCTTTCATTTTTTACCCCGCACATGACACCAATCTTCTGGGCCGCACTTTTGCTGCTACTCGGACTGACGTTAGTCATGGCCGAGATTTTTATTCCCTCGGGTGGCGTGATTGGTTTTCTTTCCTTTTCGTCCATTATTGCTGCGATTGTATTGGCGTTCGTTCAAAGTGGTCCGACAACGGGTTTGATTTTTCTTTTGGTCGCCTGTGTGGCGGTGCCAATTTCTATTGCCTGCGCTTTCCGGTTTTTACCTGATACACCGATGGGAAAACGCTTGCTCCCGAACATTCCGACGACCGCAGAAGTGATGCCCGACGATGAAGATCGTCGCCGTTTGCGGCAATTAGTAGGCCAAATTGGCCGCGCCAAATCGAAGATGCTTCCTAGCGGGGCTGTCGAAGTCGACGGCCAAATTGTGGATGCCGTAAGCCAAGGAATGCCGATCGAATCGGGTGAACCGGTGCGAGTTGTGGAAGTCCGCGGCACGATGGTCGTCGTGCAACCGCTGGATGAAATCCCTAATCATCGGCGCAATCCCGACGACATCTTGGCGCAGCCCATTAAATCGCTAGGAATCGACCCGTTTGAAGAGCCGCTCGTTTAACAAGATTGTTACTGCGGGTTTATCGTTGCTGGGGCAAAGTTTATCGTTGCTGGGGCAATGGCAATAATCGATCGAGCTGCTTATTCAATTCGCCTTCGATCAGCCCGCGCGTTGTGCCTTGGATGAATTGGCCGACCAACTGCTGAATTACGCGGTCGTCAATTTTCCACTTACGTAGCGTACCTGTAATTGGAATTTGCAACATTTGTTCGCGATTATTGGCCAGTGCCGGATTGTTTTGAATCCATTCTTTTCGCAGCGGCACCTCCGCAATAATGTTGATCGATTCATCGAGACCAACCCAACCGCGGGTGCGTATTGGTGTCGATCCGATGGTCATGTGCAGGTCTTGGTGATAGACACGCCCTTCGACGAGGCGGAAATCGACTTTTTGATTATCCATAGTCAACAACGTTGCTTCGCGGCCAAGCTGCACTGGGGGCGGGCGTTTTTTAACAATGGCTTCAATTTGCTGACAGATTAGCACCAGCGGCTGAAGCATCGGACCTGGCGTGATAGTGACATTATGCACCGTCAGCTTACCACCCAGGTCGGCCTTGTCGGGATTCATGAGCGGCACTCGAGCACCATCAAGCTCGAGCGAAAAAATACCTTCAGCCCGCGTTGCCTCAGCGAGAATTGGTGTGACGAATTTCATCCATGTATTGCTTAGCTCTTGTGAAATGCGCACATTGCTGAGTAATGGCCCTTTGCCAATCGTTAATTCAGCGGGATTGGGTGTAAGGCGGACCACTGGCGCAGCCGTGAGTTTACCCAATGGTTCCTCGCGGCCAATTGTGGCTTCGATTGGCTGAGTATTGATCGCACCGTCTTGCAGATGTGCATCGAAATCGAGCTTGCCGATGCGCATGCCATAGACATCGGCACGTTGCCAGCCAAGCGAAACATCTGCGGTAAGTGGCTGCAAAAATGCGAAAGAGTCGGCTTCGATCGATTTTTTCGACTTCGCATTCTTCGCGCTGGCCAAGCGAGCTGCAAGATCGCCGCTGCCGGTGGCTTCACCCAGTGGACCTTGCACCGAGAATTTTCGCGAATGTTTGCCGACAATTTTTACGCTGGAACCCAAATACGGTTTGAGTAATGGGCCGATCTGCTGCCAATCGTAATCGATTTTGCCAGACAGATTGACGATTTTTTGTGAACTGAGGCGCTCGATACCACCACCAGCGTTCATCGTGAAAGCTTGTGAGCCGACATTAAATGACGTTAACTGGACCACATCCGCGGCTTCATCAATTCGACCGTTGACTGCCAAAGTAAGTTTTGGTTCGGTCCATACTGGTTCTGGAGTCGGTGCGGCATTTCCTGGTGCTGGAATAAGCGATTTACTCGACGGGCTGTCATGGACATACACGGCAAAGTTATTAACCGCCGCGTCGATGCGCCCGTCTGTCGTTGAACCGGTGCGGGCCATTGTGGCAGTGCCCGACAAAATACCCACCATGGCATAGGACGGCGGAGTGCGCGGGTCGGTAATCCAGCGTATCAATCGAGCCAGATCCGCTTGATATGCCACTGCTCCCTGCAAATTCATCGGTCCCGTGGCTGGCATGGCAACGGTCGCTGCATCGGTTTGCAGAGAAAGTGAACTCGTCAAAAGCGAAGTGCGATTAAGAGTGAGCTTGCTGGCGGCAAATTCATATCCACCTGAAGCTTCAAGTTGCACTGTTGGTTCATCGATAAAGAACGTATTCCAACCCCAGGCATGCAATTGGTTGAAAGTGGCCTTGGCATTTTGAATTTCAACCGCTGCATCACTGTACGCTGCTTGAACAGCGATATCGGCGGTTCCGCCAAGTTCCAGGCCGCTTACGCCGAGCCAACCTGCCACCTGCGGCCAAAGTTGATCGAGCCGACCTTGCATCCGCACATCCAACGGCCAGCGTGTGTGCGCGGAAAATTGTTCAATTGGTTGTAGCAGTTTTACTTCGACTAGTTCGCGTGTACGAACTGTTGGATTGTCGAAAGTTACCGAAGCCTGTGCCGTGTTCAGTCGTCGCAAGTTCGGCGTGGCTAGATTGTCGAACGTGATTGCATCAACCATACCCGATGCCGATAGTGAAGCCGAAACCGACTCTTCTTGCCAAACGGGTCGACCGGGAATTGCAATTTGCAACGCCTGTACTTGTGCGCCGCCGTTCGCCTGAAATTCACCTGCGGCAGTGCGTTGCCAACTGAACTGCCCTTGCCCACGACCTGCCAATCGCAATTCGCCGAGATCCACAAACTGACTGGCTTCGGTCATGAGGCGATTCAAATCGTAATTAGCTTCCACTTGAAATTGATCCAGCGAGCCGCCGCCTTTCAACGCTAAGAAACCAGACTGACAAAGCAATTGATCGATCGAATAGACGCCGTTTTGGTCGCGTGCAGCGACTTGCAGATCAATCGGATTTTGCCACTGAAATGCCCGACCGTTTTGCACCGCCGATAAATTGCTGGCGAGTAATTGCCCACTCCATGTGTGAGCCGCTACGTCGGGTTTGCTCGCTAGTGTCAGGCTGATTTGGCCTGAAGTGATTTGAGTACCTTGCTGCACTCGCAAGGTGCTTGGCAATAAAGCGGCGAGTTTGGCTAAATCGAGTTGGCCCTGCACTTGGAATGTTGATCGCAGAAGTTTTGGAAGTGCGCCGCCATCGAATTGCTCTGGAATCATCGCGCTGCCGACAACCGAAAGATTGCCCACGTCGCATTGCAAGCCGAGTTGTTCGATATCGAGCTGGCAATTTTGATACACCATTTTGCACGGCAGTTCGATTCGCTGCTGGGCAAAACGATCGCTTCCCAATGGTCCACCGGTTGCCGAAACATTGTCGGCAGCAATTCCACCAGCTACCGTCATTTTGCCACTGGAAATGCTAGTAATACCGGTACAAACGATGTTCGTTGAGATTGTGCCCGCTAATTGCAAACCTGGCGCAAAGCGGTCGATCAGCGGCCGAAATGCCGCCAATGGCAAGGCATCGATTTTGGCCTCGATTTGATCGAGTGCCGAACCATTCACTCCGGCTTCGGCAGGTTTGCCATTAATTGCAATTTGCGATGTCGTTCCGTTTCCGATCAATTGTGTGTTCAAAGCCAGATCGATCGGCAGCGAACTTTCCGATGACGTTTGTAACTTAAAGTTGAATTTGTCGAGCTTCCATTGTTCGCTCGTATTGACATCGGTGAGTTGAACTGTGCCATCGATAATTTCGACGGTCATCGCCGGTGGATGGCTGATTTCGGCTTCGACCTTCGGTGACTTTTCCGCTTTTTCAACGACGGGCTTAAAAACATCTTCAAAATTACTGCCATCGTGCCGCACTACAAGCGAAACCTGTGGCTTTTCGATTCGAAACACACCGAGGTCTTTTAGATTAGCGATGAGCGCTAGTAAGGTTCGCTCACTTTCAATGCTAGGAATCGCTAGCAGTGATTTACCTTCCGCATCGCGGATTTCGATATCGCTATAACGAATCGGGCCAAACCAAGAAAGCGAAGCACCGCCAGCTTGCACACTGCCATGAATACCTTGGAGAGCCAAACGCAGAGGCGCATTTCTCAAGCCAGTTAGCGCAATGATGTTTGGCAGGAGCAACACGATGGTGGCTAAAAGGGCACCGCCCAGCACCACTCGTTTCACCCACTTCCGAGGCTTGCGACGCCGCACAGCGACACGCTGCGATTCGAAAGTTCCTTGCCGACGCCCTCGACGTTGTGAGACAGTAGCCATCCGACGGCCCTCCTGGCCTGAAATTTTCTGATGCGATTTGCCCTGAGATCGGGCCGCAAATTCTAGGGGTTTTTGTGAAATTAGCCTAGACGGACTTTGGATGCAGAAGCGCAGTCTCGCATGGTTGTAAACTACTAATTTAATACAAGTTACCGTAGTGCATCGACGATGCCCGGGGCCGTTGTCTATGATGAAGCTATGCCTGCTAGCATTTACCCTCAATTTTTTCGCGTTCGCCAAACGTTTGAGCGCCCCTTAATCACCGATATTGCGGGCGAAGTGCAACGACAACTGGCCCGGTTAAAATTAGGCGAGAAAATCCGGCCAGGGGAAACCGTTGCTGTCACTGCGGGCAGCCGTGGTATTGCAAACATTGCCGTTATTACGAAGGCAACGGTCGATCACCTCAAATCACTTGGCGCAGCGCCATACATCGTGCCGGCGATGGGGAGTCATGGCGGCGCCACGGCAGAAGGCCAGCGCGAGTTGCTGGCAGGCTATCACATTACGGAGGCTTATTGTGGATGCCCCATCAAAGCCGGCATGGAAACGGTCGTCGTGTGTGAGGCTCCCGAGGGCTTTCCCGTACATTTCGATCGCCATGCTTTTGAGGCTGATCATGTGTTGGTTTGCGGACGCATCAAACCGCACACCGAATTTAATGGCGATTTACAAAGCGGCTTGATGAAAATGATGCTCATTGGCCTGGGCAAGCGAAATGGCGCCGTTATTTATCACCGTGCTTTCAAGGATTACAGTTTCGACCAAATTGCGCGCAGCGTAGCCTCACAAGTGATAAAACATTGTCGCATTTTGGCTGGCCTGGGTATTGTAGAAAATGCTTACGACGAAACCGCGTTGATCGAAGCCGTACATCCACACGAGATTGAAGTGCGTGAAGCAGAATTGCTCGTACTGGCCAAACGCTGGTTACCACAGCTGCCATTTCAATTCGTTGATGTACTAATCGTCGATGAGATGGGAAAAAATATTAGTGGCACAGGAATCGATACCAATGTGGTGGGCCGAAAAAATGATTGCCATCGGGCTGTCGATGGGGAGACTCCCGATGTACGGCGAATCATTGCTCGCAGCCTGACTGAAGATTCGCACGGCAACGCCGCCGGCATCGGCATGGCAGAGTTCTGTAAAACATCGCTTGTCGAACAAACCGATTGGAAAATTACTTGGCTCAACTGTATCACTAGCGGAAATGCACCGCTTGCTATGCGACCCATTCATTTTGATGCCGACCGAGAATTGCTTGATGCGGCGATTTCGACAATCGGTTTAACTGAAGCAATTAACTCCAAAATCCTCTGGATCAAAAACACATTGCAGCTAGCCGAAGTCGAATGCTCGGCAGCATACCTCAATGAAGCTCGTCACCGTGAAAACTTAGAAGTCGTCACACCGTTGAGGGAATTGCCGCTCGACGGTTGTGGCAATTTGCCAAAATTCGCCTGGCAAACACAACATTAAGCTGCCTTTAAATACGGCAAGCTTGTCAACGAGGATGGAGAAGATAGCTCGCACGCTACGTTAGAAGTTTCTTCCTCGATGGCAGCGATTTCTGCGACCGAGAAATTTTGTTTGTAATAGGTTGGAGCATGAAGGCGTGCCGCGAGTTCGTTCCGCAGACTGGCATCGCTCGTAAGTTCGCAATGCTTTTCTAACTGCTCCAATGTTTCTTCGGAGCGCTCACAAAGATCTTCGAACCAGACAATTTGTGATGCTTGGCGAAGTGCTGGATTGGCCGTTAATCGTTGAGCCAAGAAGCCGTACACCTGTGACCAATAACGGGCACAGCCACGGGCCCCCTGCCCTTCATTCCACAAGCGCTCAACGGAAGCGACGGCATCAACGTCGCCAAAATTTATCGCTCGGCGGTCGAGTCCAAATTCGAAATGACCGCAGGCGCGCATCTGGGCTAGTGATCGCGGATACTTTGTTTCACCTCTGGTGAATAAGCGATGCTGTTTCATTAGCGATGCCACATGGTCGCGTGGTTTTCGAATGGGAATAATAAATTTTGCGTCGGGAAAAATCTTCAGCAAATATTCAAGCCGGGCAACGTGGTAATTTCCTTTGCAAACGTATCGTTGACCGCCACGGATGGTGAGCACTTTGCGAACGTGATTGCGATAAAATGTCTCGAAGTCGGGTTGGACTGTGGTTGTATCCAACACCTGCCGTACGTTACGGTCGTGAGCCTGCGAAAAGAATGCCATCCACAGAGGCTCTTCTAAAGCTTCGGAACTTTCACAAGAAACAAGCAACCCATCGGCATGAACGCGCGGTTTCATCTCGGCCGACTTTTGGGGCATGCGATCGAGATAGCGATTCCACCAAATCGGCGTAAATACGAAGGGAAAATCACGATATCGGTGCGATGCAACTCGCGGATACGAGCTGATGGTTTCCAGCAATATTGTGCTACCAGACCGTGCCAGCCCTGCAATGTAGATAGGCTTTCGAATGGAAACTGGCTGAATCACCTCTGCCATAATCTTTGATTCAAGCTTGCCACAACGGATCCAAAAACGGGGCAAGCCACAGGCAAACCGGGTAAGCATATGCCTTCCCCAAGACACTCGAAAAGCTTCGTAAGCATCACTTTCGCTTACCTTCAAAGGCATGCTTTCACAAGGCAAAAGGGTGTTCGACATTGCACTCATCCGTGTCAATTCGTTTCAGGCTTGCTCATCGAATCGTCACTCGTCGGCTTTTGTACTCCTCGCATCCGGCGCCATAACGAACGAAAAGGCCATAGGACCAAAAACATTCCTGATGCCCCTAATGTGAGCGCCAATCCGATGACGCTACTAATTAGCCCTAAATCCGCACCTGGGCCGATATAAGCAAAGAGTCCAGTGGTGTGGGCATTCAGCAAATCAAACAAAGATGCATCCATGCACATGCTTTGTATCTCCATAAAGAACTGTAATCTTTTTTAAAACAGAGAACTATTGCACGGCAGCGTCTACTTTTGGAACAGCTGCCTGAATATTCCCGTCTGATTTTTCGAGATTATTCAAGTCTAAGAACGTCAATTTTTGTGGATCGTATCGCTCGGCATTAAAGATCACCGCGATACGATTGTTCTCGTCTCCACTACGGCTCGGATTGCAATACTCCCAGACAATTTTTTGATCTCGCGTGACTTCTAAAATCCGCCCGTTATTAGATTCTGTTATTAGAATGTTACCATTGGGGAGTAATTGCTGGCTACCACGGGTTAAACTTTCCAGCGGCGTTTTATCGGTCCCGGAATAACTCCATTCGATAGCTCCAGTAATCGGATTCCATTCAAGAACTCTGGATTTACCTCCTCTTCCTTGGTTTCCTCGATTGTCAAACAACATGAGATTGCCATTCGCTAAAGGGTCGGAATCATGTTGCCGCTCCCAAGTTCCCTTACCAGCCCAAACAATTTTTTTTCGCTTGAGATTCATAATGGCAATCACGCCAGGATTTCGTAGCGAAATCATCACGTCGCCTTCCGAACAAAAACGGTGTTTTTTAGCAAATTCTTTGGAAATGACATCGATTGTGTTTGCGTGTGTATGGTCACCTTTCTTATCGGATCTCATGGCCTCCAAATAGTCGCGGAAATTTGAGCGTGCAAACGCATCGAAAATCGAAATTCGCTGCAACTCTTCTCCATCGGGAGACAATAACACTACATAATCTTCAAGCAACGGAGCTCGTAGATGCGGTGCGGCTTTCACCAGGTTGTCTCGAATGGAATGCACAAGTGCATAAATTTTCCCTTTTTCATCAATATCAAAATCGTGATGTGCACAGTCAGAAAATTGCCAAATCAATTTCGAGTCTTTGTCGACCTTTACCAAACCATAACCATTCGGAGTGTCGCCAATTCCTGCGCAATTGGCAATTAAATCTCCATTAGGAAACATTCGCACTCGCCACCAATGAATGCGATCCGCAGAAACCGGACTAGGTACATGTGCAGGTTCAGGCCAAACATCATGAAAAGGTAGTTGCCATTGATGCAATACTTCTCCCTGCATGGATATCAGTCGTGCACCGCAACCGTCTGCAAATGACGCAAATAATGTCACCCCATCGTAAGTCTTGTCGGATTTATAGATGGTCGTGCCGGTCTTCTTGTCCCGTACCGGATACCAGACTTGTAGCTTCTGGCTGAGTTAACGTTCTTCTTCGTGCGCACGCAATCCTTGAAACGAAAGCTTCAGCGAGCTTTGATACCAAGGCACATCGAATTCAGCCACATAGGCCCCTGCGATGAAACTAATCAGTGCCAGAGAAACGACAAATAGCACGGGGAGCAGACGGTCAATCGAGCGCAACGAAATAACTCGTTGGATAAAGCCTTTAATCTTCATAGAACTCTCTCTGCGAGTGAATTCCATGCCTCACCGTATGAATCCACTTGTGCATGCCCGTTTGACGAAAAATCGCGGCGAACAGTACGAGTTCCAGCTAAAAAGAGCAATTCCAAGTCATAATCTATGAGCTATGAGAAGCTGTCTAAAGTAGTTGGCTCTTCCAGCCAAAAGGGCTTCGATGAGGGATGCACATAATCGATAGCATCGAACTCATGGGCAAATCCTGATTCAGTATGCCAGCTAAGACAGCAAAAAAAGAATAGCGCCGTAAAACCAGCTTTTAATTTTCCAAAAACCGGCTATTTAACAGTACTTCCCACGTAATTGTTGACGGCCGTCACTTCGTTTTTAGCTTTGATAAATACTTACTTACAATGGCTGCTAAGCCAGGAGCAAAGCGATAGCCAGAAGAATGAACAGCTAAAGAAAAAGAAACAGATAAGAGACCATAAAAATTCACCGACTCTTATCTTTTGTAACGTTCATCAATTCGCCATTCGGCCATTGCTCCTTACCCACCCATGCCTTCGTTTCCAAGACCGGTGCGTCGGCGCAATTCATCTCGCAATCTTGCGGCTTCTTCGAAGCGTTCATTGTCGATTGCTTGCTGTAACTCGGCGCGCAATTGATCTAGAGGATCTGGAGGTGGAGGAGGAAGTGCCGGCTTATGCGACGCCAATTGCTCGCGCCAACGCTCCAAATGCGTCAATTCACTGCATCGATCCGCCTTGTCGAGTTGGCCGTACTGGTCGAGAAACGTGCGGATGGCGGCTATTCCCGCGTCAATCACTTGAATGGCTGCATCGTGCTGCTGCACTTCCAAAAGCGGTGTAGCGACAGCCTTCGTATGCATCATGATAACGTAAGGCCTGTACTGATCGAACATTA
>CAZIGP010000046.1:0-12846 GCA_964538425.1 uncultured Pirellulales bacterium
GCCGTTGGTATTTGCCTGCCAAAACAGCTATTAGGGAGATGCCTCGTTTCTGTACGGACGGGTGATGCCTCCTGCCGCGCCCGAAGCTGATCGTGACTTTGTCGGTATAAATCTATTAAGATATCGGCCGCAAAGTAGATGAGCTGGGCTGGGGGAGCAGAAAAGGTTCCCACCAGCCAAGAATCGCCGAAAGGATTTTTCCTACCTAGGTTTGAGTAATTATTTTTATGAAGCATTTTTCAGCAGCATTGATTATTGTTTCGACGGTGGTTTTTTCGGGCGTGGCAACACATTGTCGGGCTCAGTTGGCCGAAGCCAATGATTTGATCAAGCTCGATCGACCTGAAAAGCGAGAGTTTGTCGTCGATCGTGCCAATTTGCTTTCATCGGCCGACAAGCAGCACATTCAAGAACTTTGCAACAAGCTGCTCACTGAAAAGGCGACGCCGATCGTTGTCGTCACCATCAACTCGATGGCCGAGTATGGCGGGGCGGGCATGACGATCGAGTCGTTCGCCACGCTGCTGTTCAATCAATGGGGCATCGGCGTGGCCGAGCTCAACGGCCAGCGCTGGAACACCGGCATTTTGCTGCTCGTTTCGAAAAACGATCGCAAAGCTCGCATTGAATTAGGCGGTTACTGGCGCCGCGATCAAGATGAGCAATCCCGCAAGATTATGAACGAACAAATCATTCCACACTTCAAGGCGGGAGATTATCCCGCAGGAATTTTGGCGGGAGTCGAAGGTCTCGACAAAATGGCACGAGGTCTCGAGCTTCCGAAAGCTGCCTCGCCGCCGAAGCCCGCGTGGATGTTGCCCGTGATGATCGGCGTTGGGGCGCTCGCGATCTTTACGTTTGTGTCGTTGATTCGTCGGGGGTCCAGCGGCTGGGCGTGGTTGTTGTGGGGAGCCATCTTCGCGGCGCTGGGTTACTTCCTTTACCAAATGGCCACCAATCGAGGCAGTGGCAGCGGCGGCTTTTCGGGGGGCGCGTTTGGCGGCGGATCTTCTGGCGGCGGCGGAGCTACAGGTTCGTGGTAACGAGTGTTCGGTCGGCGAAACATTCGTCTCCGACGGTTTTTCTCATACTTTATGGACATCCTTTGTTGATCTAAGGAAAGTAAATTTTCATGCAACTTGCATCTCAATCACTGTCTGCCGATGAACGGCAACAAATCTGTCGTGCCGTCGCTCAAGCCGAATCAGTCACGTCGGCCGAAATTGTGCCGGTCGTGGCAACCAGCTCGGGTCGCTATGATCGGGCTGAAGACATGGTGGGCCTGTGGTTCGGGGCCGTTGCGCTAGCTATTGCTTGGATCGTGTGGCCACAGGTGGAGCGCGAGCATGGCAGTTGGGGTGGTATCCCGGTTTGGATCGATATTGCTGTGCTGGTCGTCAGCATGGTACTGGGTTTTGTGATCGGTGCATTCTTGGCATCGCGAGTCGGTTGGCTGCGGCGGCTGTTTACGCATCGAACCATGTTGCGCGAAGAAGTCGAATCTCGCGCACGACGCGTATTTTTTGACGCCCGCGTGCATCACACAGAAACGCGGGGTGGCATGTTGATTTATGTCTCGCTTTTTGAGCGACAAGCCGTGCTGCTGGCGGATGCCGCAATTGCCGAACGAATGGGGCAACCACAAATCGATTCGCTCTGCGGTAAATTGACCGATCGTTTGCGCGGCGGCTCGCTATCGGCCGCACTTTGTGAAACCATTACCGACTGCGGCCAACAACTGGCCAAAAGCCTACCCCGGCAAGCCAATGACGTGAACGAATTGCCCGATGCACTGGTCATTCTGGATCGGCCGCTGTGAGTTGAAAGGGTTCAGGGTCCAGGGTTTGCAGTTCAGGAATCAAATGGCAGTGATCTGCGCAGCATTCTTTAGTGGCTATACAGATCGGGGCGAGAAATTTCAATAAAAGGCTTATTTTCTTGGCCGTGCCGCGCTGTCGCCGAGTATCGGGCCGGATTATCATAGGAGGGTTCTAATTAGTAGGGTCTGCAGGCTTTTCCACCTGGTTTTACTTCAAGGACTTTGCTGCCATGATTCGCTTCTCGTTGGTTTTCGCGCTGCTTGGTTTACAACAACTGGCTTGGGCGAGTTTGTCTCGCGCAAGTTGGATCGAGTCGCCGTTGCTGACGACTTCGTATGTAGAAAGTTACGGATTAAGGCGCGCTTGGCATACCCAAATTTTTATCGATGGCGAGCGACACAAGATCAAGCATATTCGCTTAGAAGCAGATTTATTGCTGGTGACAACGAATGATGGATGGCTGCATGTAATCGATGCCAATACTGGCATTGTGAATTGGAAGGCACTCGTTGGCGAGCGACGGTTTGTCACACTGGCGGCCGGCGCCAATGAAAAATTTGTGGCTGCTGCGAATGGCGACTCGCTTTATATTTACGATCGCGATACCGGCAAAGTGGCCTACCGACATCGAATTCGCGGCACGGCCGAGCTTGGTCCGGCACTGACGGAAAATCGCACGCTGGTGCCGATTGTGAATGGCCCGCTCGAATCGTATCCGCTCGACGCAAATCCAGAGGTTGATATTCTCGGCCCGCAGCAATTGCCTGCCGCCGGACGAATGGTGAACGAACCGGCCACGTTTGCCAAAAGCGTTGTGTGGGGTGGCGATCGCGATCGTTTGTTTGGTCAACAATTCGGTGAAAAGCCGAGTAAGTTCGAAACATATGTTCGCTTCGGTGTGAACAGCGGGCCGGTCTCTCTTCCGCCCATGGTTTACGTGGGGACGAAGGCTGGATTTTTGGTGGCCTACAATCAAGACCGAGGCTTGCGAGTGTGGGAGTTTCCCGCAGGGTCGCCGATTTTTCATCCGCCGGTGGCGCTAGCGGATGTGGTGTATGCATTGCCGCAAGACGGCGGCATGTTCGCTGTCAAAGCCGATACGGGCCAACAGTTGTGGTATGCTGCCGAGCCGTTGCGGTTTGCCGCGGCAAGTCCGCAATTGATCTACACCTTCGATTATCGCAATCGGCTGGCAATCATTGATGCCAAGACAGGAGCTCGCGCTGCCGTGATGCCAATGCCCGAAGGCATGAAAGCGGTAATTAATCAAGACAGCGATCGGATGTATCTCTATACCGATAGTGGTTTGATTCAATGTGTGCATGAGCGACAGTTGGTCGAGCCACATCGCTATTTACCGACGCCGCCGAGCGCGACACCTGCCGAAGGCGGCGCCAGTCCCTTTACTGAGCCTGCTGCGACAACTGAACCTGCCACAACAACTCCGCCCGCCGAGGCAGGTTCAAATCCATTTGGAGATCCTGCGCCGATGCCAGGTGGGGCAACGCCGTAGCGATCAAAAATCAATCGGCAGCAAATTTGCTTGGCATAGTTCAAGCCGGTTTGATGGTGGATGTAGGCCATCCAATGAGACCAAGGTAAATTTCCGGGAAGATTACGCTTTGGCTAGCAATCTCCGTGGCATAAAGTAGTGCCCGTCGGGTACACTCTTCGCAGATCATTTTTGCCATCTTCTCGTCCACGGTCTGTCAGCACCAGATACTTTTGCATGGAACCCCCTCCCATTCGCGCCGAGCTTCGCATCCAAACCATTTGCATGGCCACGCTCACCGTGCTGGCTGTCGCTTTTGCGCTGGATTGGCTACAGCCGGTGATGATTCCGTTTGTCGTAGCTGCATTCCTGGCATTTGCTTTAATGCCGCTAGTCAACATCTTAGAAAATCACGCACGGTTGTCGCGGACGCTGGCGGCATGTGTCGCACTATTGCTTGCCGTTATTGTCCTCGTTGGAGTTGGCGTATTGGTGTCGATCTCTGTAAGCCAAATCACCAGCAATGCAAATTTGAAAAGTTATTTTGAGAATCCACAGAAACTTTTGGACGATCTGCCGCAAAAGATCTTTGGCATGGACCTCAAGGACATTCTCAGCGATTTAAAAGGTCTCGAAGGAAACATTCCTAACCTCTTGATTCAAGTTACGAATTCAGTAACGGGAATTCTTTCTAAAGGCGTGTTGGTATTGATCTTCTTGTTCTTTTTGTTGTTAAGCAGTGTCAAACGCGATCATCCCGTCGGCGGTGCCTGGGGAGAAGTGGAATCGCAAATCCGCGCATATCTTATTACCATGACCACGCTTTCTGCAGTTACGGGAGCGCTGGTGTGGGCGGTGCTGTCGATCATTGGGGTTCCCGCAGCGCTGCTCTTCGGATTACTTACCTTCCTTTTAAACTTCATCCCAAATATCGGTTCATTCATCTCGATTATCCTGCCGATACCCATTATTTTGACGACCGATCTTTCGCCCACCGCAAAACTTCTGGCCATTGTTCTACCCGGTGTAATTCAGTTTGTGATTGGTAACTTCATTCAGCCGAACGTCATGGGCAACTCGATGAAGCTGCACCCCGTCGTGATTCTGATGTCCTTGATCTTTTGGGGCATGCTGTGGGGCATTGTCGGCATGTTTTTCGCGGTGCCTATTACGTCAATCATTCGCATTGTTTGCGATCGGCATGAGCTGACTAGACCGGTGGCCGACTTGATGGCGGGCAAGCTCACCGCTCTGCGCGATGAACCTGTAACCGCGGCTGCAATTGCTGAAGCGATGACGCCGCAATAGTGTGCGCTTGGTTCGCTCCGTCGCAAGCGCAGCACATTGGCAATTTAAATGACGAGTTTTTTTCGATTGCTATTTAGACTGTGGCATTAGTATAAGGCCACAGTTATCGTCGCTGCACCAGTCGCAAAAGCAGGAGCACGATGATTGCGCCGCCAACGGATAGCAAAATGCTGTGCAGGTTGATGCCATTGACGGTATCGACTCCCAGTACGGCGCCGCCGAGCCATCCACCGACAATCGCCCCAACAATTCCAACGACGATCGTTACAATCAATCCGCCAGGAGCGGCTCCTGGCATGAAGAACCTCGCCAAAAGTCCCGCAATTAATCCCAGTACGATCCACGCAAGAATTCCCACGACATGCTCCTTTTTGATTGGTAAACACCGGCGCGGCGCCAGCCAACTCGCGCCAAATTGCCTGCCTTTAATCGTAGCCCTTACAAAAATCGGAACAAGTTTTGCAAATTGCTGGTGTGTCTTCTAGGAAAGGCTATGATTACGGGGGTAAGGTTTGGGCGGTTTATGCCGCCCTTGTTTCCCACCGGCTGACGGATCTCTTCGGGCATATTCTTTGGCCCGGCCGGTCACGAAGCAGATGAGCTTCGTAGAACAGAATAGCGATTCCATTCGACCATCGCCAAAAGTTAGCCGCTTAGCGAAATGATCGAGTAAATTTTCCCTAGTAATGCTGCGGTGAGTGCTGCTCATCGTTGATTGAAAAATTCTTATTGCACTAAATTTAATTAGAAGGAGAACATTCATGCGAACTTGGATCCCGACAGTATTTGCAGCCGTGTTAGTCACCGGCGCAACTTTCGCTTTGACAGCAGCCGATAACTCGAAGCCAGTCAATGCCGACGAACAAGCGTTGCGAGCCGCATGCGGTTCTTACTGTGATGCCGTGAATGCAGGCAATCTTGACGCCGTCGTTGCCTTGTGGGCAGAAGATGCCGACTACATGACCGACAGCGGCGAAAGAATTGCCGGCCGCGAAGGACTCAAGAAGATGTTCGACCGACATCTTCAAGCCATGAAAGGCAAGAAGTACGCTTTCGAAATTAAATCGCTACGGATGATTGCTCCCGGCGTGGCCTTGGAAGATGGTGTCGCCACCATCGCCGGCGACGACGATGAGAAGCAAACAGGAACTCGTTACAGTGCTGTCTGGAAGAAAGACGGTGACAAATGGCTAATTAGCAGCGTGCGCGATTTGGGTGAAACATCCACGGCGGCCCAGCAAACATCGCCGCTCAAGGGTTTGCAATGGCTGCTCGGCGATTGGCATTCCGAATTGGGAGATGTGGAAGTTCAGATGAATTGCTCGATGGTGCTGGAAGATGCATTTCTCAAGCAAAAATACGACGTGAAGCCAAAGAATGGTGAAGCCTTTACGGTCGTCACGATGGTCGGTTGGGATCCGACGAACGAACAAATCCGCTCGTGGTATTTCGATTCCAAGGGTGGCTTCGGCGACGGTTTCTGGACGCCGGACGGCAACTCGTGGAACATCTCATCGACCGGCGCCATTGCCGATGGCCGGCTAGGTACTGCCACGAATAGTTGGAAGTTTGTCGATGAGAACAATATTGTCTGGCAATCGAAAAATCGTCAGCTTGAAGGCGTCCCGATGCCAGATACCGAGGTGAAATTCATTCGCGCTGGCGAAGCGAAAAAGTGACACGTTAGACATCGCTCTCGCTTGCCATGAATCACAAACCTCGAAACCAAGAGACATTCAATCTAAGGACTAGTTTCATGAAACGGATCATTTTCTTATTCACTTGTTTGATCGCCACGGCCATCGTGGCCGATGCTTTCGCCCGTGGCGGAGGTGGAGGACGTGGAGGCGGCGGCGGCGGACGCGGCGGCTTTAGTGGCGGTGGTGGACGCAGCTTTAGTGGTGGTGGCTTCAGCGGCCATTCGCCATCGTTTGGCGGCGGTGGATCGTTTTCGCGCCCTTCAAATTCGTTTTCTCGCTCATCGGGATCGTTCTCCCGGCCATCGTATGGCCCACAGAGTCGGCCATCGAATGCTCAGCGATATAATTTTGGTTCAAATTCATTTGCCGGCAACAATTCGTTCAATCGACCGAGTACTCGCCCAACGGTAGCCAACCGACCGGATTTTGGCATTGGCGATCGTCCGAACATCGGTGGAGGAGGAAATCGTCCGAACTGGGCTGGCGGCCGACCTGATGGGATTCGACCGGATGGAAATCGTCCTGACGGCAATTGGAATCGACCTGGCGACCGCAACAACTGGACTAACAACCGCAATACCTGGAACACCAACATCAACAATTGGGGAAATCGCAACAATATCAACAATTGGGCGAATCGTGGAAACCGTCCATGGACTCGTCCGTGGTACAACCATTACGACAATTGGCACAATGGTTGGCATCATGGTTATTGGAACTATTGGGGTGCCGGTTCCTACCCTTGGGCTTGGTTTGGCGCGGGAGCTGTCGCAGGTTGGTGGGCATCGCCAGGTACGACGTACGTTTACAGCAATCCGTACTATGTCGCACCGACGGTGGTCGACGATAGTTATTACTATCCCGATTATTCCCAGCCAATTCCGCCGCCAGCAAATGTAGAAACTGATTCAGCGCCGCCAGCCTTGGCAAGCAGCGGTGAGCCGGCTCCGGACGATACAACCCAGCCTTCTTCTTCGACGGCGGACGACGCAGCAACTTCTGCTGCGATGGCCATCTTCGATGAAGGCCGCACGATGTTCAAAAATGGCGACTACAATGGCGCGCTCAAGAAAGTTGATCAGGCTGTTAAGGACTTGCCAAGCGATGCAGCATTGCATGAGTTTCGCGCAGCATGTCTCTTTGCACTAGGCAAATATCAGGAAGCCGCAGCCGGAATTTATGCAGTGCTGTCGTCTGGACCGGGTTGGGATTGGAACACGATGAAGGCTCTCTATCCCGATACCACCACCTATACCAAGCAACTGCGAGCACTTGAGGATTATAAAAAGGCTAATCCTAATGCTCCGGATGCCAGCTTTTTGTTGGCCTACGAATACTTGGTGCTGGGTTATCCTGACCAAGCCGTTGGCGAATTAAAACACGTGGTGAAACTACAGCCAAATGACAAGCTGTCTGCGGCTTTATTGCAAGCTCTTGAGCAGCGAAACCAGCCCCAGCAGGCGGCGCCACAACAAAATGGATAAAAGTGGTTTCCTTGACCCTGCTGGGTAATGGCGCTATAGTTGGCGGTAGATGGTTGCAAGTCGAAAAAAATCGAAGCCAGCAGCTCGGCGAGCCATGAAAGCTCGTTCAGCCCAAGATGTTCGGGCTGCGCTGCGCGCCGCGGGTTGTCGATTTACCTCGCAGCGCGCGGCGGTGTACGCATATTTGGAACAAGCCCATCATCATCCTACCGCCGATGAAGTTTATCGCGCTATATTAGGCCAGCTTCCTCACGTGAGTTTGGCAACCGTTTACAAGGCGCTGGAGGCACTTGTCATAGCAGGCCTGGCAAACAAACTCACCGCAGGCGCTGGATCGGCTCGCTATGATTGTGGCGGCGAAGAACATTATCACCTGCGCGACGTAGAAACCGGCGAAGTGCGTGATCTATCGATTGAGTTTGACGCAGAACTACTCAAGAAGCTCAGCCCTCAATTAGAAAAGCAGCTTGCTCAAGACGGTTTTCAAATCACGGGCTACCGCTTGGAAGTGCTAGGGCGATTCGGACGCTAAGCTGCAGAAATCATTTGCGGCCGAGTAATTTTTTCACTTCTTTCCAAGGCCGTGTATTGGCGACGTCTTGTTTTGTCAATCCTGCGCGGCGCGCTTGAAGGATGCCGTAACGTAATACTGCCAATCCGGTGTCACTGTGCGCATCGGTGGAGATGACGATGGGGATGCTACGCTCGCGACAAGCAGCACAAGCGATGACATCGAGATCCAGCCGAGCAGGGTTGCAATTCAATTCCAGAAATTTTTGGTGACGCTTAGCAGCGTCATAGACAGCTTCGAGATCGACTTCGTAGGCTTTGCGGCGGTTAATAAGTCGGCCCGTAGGATGGGCGATGGCACAAACATTGGGATTTGCCAGAGCATCGACGATGCGCTTTGTGATTTGGTCGCGCGGTTGGTTTTGCCCGTAGTGAACGCTGGCGACAACCCAATCAGCGTGGCTTAGGCAATCGTCGTCGATATCCAACCCGCCACGTTCGAGAATATCGACTTCGACGCCTTTGAGAACTTGCAAGCCTTGCAGCTTGGCATTTAGTTTATCGATTTGTTCCCATTGGCGAAGTAATCGGTCGGCATTTAGCCCATTCGCCATGGTCACGCGTTTTGAATGGTCGGTGATGGCGATGTATTTTAGGCCACGTCCCTTTGCGGCAGCGACCATTTCTTCGAGTGTGGCTTGGCCATCGGTCTCAGTCGTGTGCATGTGAAGGTCGCCAGCGATATCGTCAAGTTCGACGAGCTTTGGCAGCTTGCCTTTGGCAGCCCACTCAAATTCCCAGCGGTTTTCCCGCAATTCCGGCGGTATCCATGGCAGATCGAGCGTAGCGTAAACGTCTTTCTCGGTGCGGCCGGCAATGTAGGTTTCGATGGCCTGTTCTTGGTCTTTCTCGCTTCTGCCCTTCGCGCCTTTCTTTTTTGTCCCTTCTTCGACACGAAACACGCCATACTCGTTGATCTTTAAACCGCGATCTTTCGCCATCCCGCGCAGCACGACATTGTGAGCTTTGGAGCCGGTGAAATATTGCAAAGCCGCGCCAAACGATTCCGCAGGCACGACGCGCACATCGATTTGCAAGGCATTGTGTAAACGAACCGACATTTTGGTTTCGCCACGACCGAGTACCGTGTCGATTCCTTCGAACTTGGCAAAATGATCCATCACGGCGGCGATGTCTTTGCTTTCAACCAGCACGTCCAGATCGCCAATCGTTTCGCGGCCGCGACGATAACTGCCAGCAAGTTCGAGTTGCTTCACTGCTTTACAGGTGGCGAAATGCTCGCGAATTTTTTCCGCGAATACATCGGCTTCGGCCCAATACATACGGGCGACTTCGGGTGAAGAGGCAAACTCCAGCCCGGCGAGGATAGTTGCTTCTGTTTTTTCGCCAAAACTTTTTAGCCCACGCACTTTCTGGGCTACGCAGGCAGCTCTCAATTCTTCAAGCGACTGAATGCCCAGTTCCTTGTGAAGGAGGGCCGCTTTCTTCGGTCCCATACCAGGAATTCGCAACATGGCCAGCACGCTTTGCGGGACTTGGGCCTGCAACTCTTCGAGCATCGGCAATTTGCCGGTAGCAAGCAGCGTTTTGATTTTTTCGGCCAGGTCGGTACCAATGCCATCGATGTCGGTCAGTTTACGTTCCGGATCAGCCGTGATCTTTTCGAGCGATTCCGACAGATCGCCAATTGTGCGGGAAGCATTCCGATACGCGCGCACGCGAAATTGATTCGCCCCTTGAAACTCCAGAATATCGGCGATGAGATCGAACGCGGCGGCAATTTCTGAGTTTTTCATTCCAAGGTGGCGGCAAGACAGCCGTTATCAATGCACACGGTGGCCGGGCTTTGCGCCGCTATCTGGCGACAACAAGAATACTTCGTCGCCGCCACCACCGGCAGCGGTGACCATGCCTTCGCTTAAGCCAAACTTCATTTGCCTAGGGGCGAGATTGGCGACACAGATTACTAAGCGTCCGACCAAATCTTCCGGTTTGTATGCTTTTTTGATGCCAGCAAACACCGTTTTGCGAACATCGCCACCAAGACTAAGCGTGAGCTTGAGCAACTTTCGCGCTTCGGGCACTTCTTCGGCAGACAAAACGCGAGCGACTCGCAGATCGACTTTGGCAAAATCGTCGATGGAGCATTCCGCGGCAAGCGGCTCGGCTTGTAGTGGCTCGGGGCCGTCGGCGGAAGGACTGCCTGGTGTCTGGTTTGTGATCGCTGGTGCTGCCGCGGGTGCAGCTTCTTTGCTGTCTTCAATCATGGCTTCTACCTGAGCGGGTTCGATGCGGTTGAGTAAAGGTTGGAATTTTTGAACGGCGGTGCCAACGAGTGGCTGTTTGGATTGCTCCCAATTTTGGATTGGATCGTTAAGCAATTCGCCGGCTTGCTGAGCGAGCTTCGGCAACACTGGTGATAAATACACGACCAATTGCCGGAATAAATTCAGTGACACCGTGCAAACGTCTTGCACTTCTTGAGCACGCGCAGGATCTTTGCGCAATGTCCAAGGGGCATTTGAATCGACATATTGGTTTGCACGATCGGCTAGTAGCATAATTTGCCGCATGGCGCGGCTGTAATCGCAAGCTTCGTAAGCCTCTGCGATGGAATCGCCTTCGGCAGCAACGGCAGCGAATAATCCGCCGTCGTTGGGATATTTCTTCGACAAGCCGGTGGTTTCTACAAATCTTGCCGTGCGACTAGCGAGGTTCACCACTTTGCCGACGAGGTCGGAATTCACCTTCGTTACAAACTCGTCGGGATTGAGATCGAGATCGTCAACACGCGTGCCAAGTTTGCTGGCGTAGTAATATCGCAGGTACGCAGGATTGAGATGCTTGAGGTACGTTGCCGCCCGGACAAACGTGCCTTTGCTCTTCGACATCTTCTCGCCACCCACGGTAAGGAAACCGTGAATGTGAACTTTCGTCGGCAATTTGAAATTCGCCGTTTTGAGCATGCCCGGCCAAAATAGCGTGTGGAAGTACGTGATGTCCTTGCCGATGAAATGATGAATTTCTGCAGGCTTGCTTTCTGCATCTTTCCCGCGCGGCCACCACTTGTCGAACGATTCGCCGTTTTTATCACACCACTGCGCGAGTGAGGCCATGTAACCAATCGGGGCATCGAACCAGACGTACCAATAATTACCCGGGCTGTCGGAAATTTCAAAGCCAAAGTACGGCGCGGGGCGCGAAACATCCCAATCGCGTAACGGCTCGTTGAGAAAATGGCCCTTCAAGTAGTTCGCCACTTCTGTTTGCAGTGAACCACTGTTTTGTGTCCATTGCTCCAAAAATTGATGCAGCGGCTCGATTTGAATGAACAAGTGGGTCGCATTTCGGATTTCTGGTTTTGCGCCAGACAGCGTACTTACCGCATCGATCAAATCGGCCGGCGTGTAAGTTGAATTGCACTTATCGCAACTGTCGCCATATTGATTTGGCGATTTGCATTTGGGACAGGTGCCTTTCACAAAGCGGTCGGCCAAGAACGTACCGGCCACGGGGTCGTATAGCTGTGACACATCGCGCTGCACGACCAAGCCCGATTTGCGCAGCGATGACCAAATCTCGCCGCACAAGCGGCGGTTCTCGGCACTATGTGTGCTGCCATAATTATCAAATTCGACGTCGAACCCAGCGAAATCGCGCAGATGATGCTCCTGCATATCCGCGATGAGAGCCTCCTCACTGCGGCCTTCTTGCCGGGCACGAATCATGATCGCCGTGCCATGTGTGTCATCGGCACATAGAAAAATGCAGCGATTGCCACGCAGTTTCTGAAACCGCACCCAGATGTCGGTTTGGATGTATTCCACCAAATGCCCGAGGTGGATGTGCCCATTCGCATAAGGCAAAGCAGCGGTGACAAGAATCTGACGAGCGGTCATGAGCAGTGGTTATTGAGACGATGTTTTTGTGGCCGTATTGTAGGGAAATTGAGACGCCTACGAAATGGGACTTGTTTTGGCGGCCGCAGGTTCGCCAGCAAAGCTGGCCTAAATTTGTCCTCACGCTGTTTATCTCCGCTCTCCTCTCTTCCCATGCTTATAGCCCACTAAGTCGATTTTGCCGCTTCTCCAGACTCTCTTCACACCCGGGGGCGACCAATGGAAAGAGCATGCCTATAATGTTCAATTCATGCAGGCATTTCAGTTTCTGCGGGAGTAAATCATGGCTTGGAGCGTTGCCAAGGGCGCAGCCCTGGGATTTGGGCTGATCGTTCTTGTGCTGTTTATCAATGCATTCGTCGCTTTTCAAAATATTCGTTTGATTCGAGAGCACGAAGAATGGGTTACCCACACTGACAAAGTTTTGTTGCAGTTGAACTCGATTCTGACAACCACCATCGATGCAGAAACCGGCCAACGCGGATTCATCATTACGGGTGAGGAATTGTATCTTGGTCCCTATCGCGAATCGAAATTGCAGTTGCAATTCGAACTAGACAACCTCGATCAGCTCGTCTCCGATAATGGCGAGCAAAAGAAACGCGTAGCTGA
>CAZIGP010000047.1:0-8931 GCA_964538425.1 uncultured Pirellulales bacterium
TTTCGGCTTGCACAAATTGGAGTAAAAATCCACGCCTGTACTGCACCCTCGGTATTTACCACTGTCGAGCATCTTACGCAGTACTTCGGTATTTCCTTCATCGTGCAAGTAGACACAAAGACCTTCGTTGTAGACATACACCGGCGTAGCCGACTTACGAATAACGCCGGGCTTAGATTTGGCCGTTTTTTTGGGCATGGCAATCTCTGCAACTTGTCAACACATACCAAATTAGACTAACAAATGGCTGCTCTCAGTGTAGCAGCCAATCGGCCGGCTCACACACACTTACCGAGCTAGCCGAACTGCCCTTTTTTCAAGCCCTAGCCTGCCGGCCCTTTCCGCCTAAAATGAGAATCTAAACTAGAAATAGAGTCCATGCACAATTGCTCTTTGGGCGGCAGGCAGTCAAATTAACTATACAAATTATCACATTCACCTTGAAATGTTCTTCTTGAAGTGAGCTCGTACCATCAAACCAACGGCTTGAAGCGGACGCATAAAAATCGCCGAGAGGCAAAGCGCGCCGATTGGGCCAGCCTACCCGAAGAAGAATTGCTCAAAGTGCGCATTTGTGATCTTGGGTTACAAATTGAAGGCACGGTACTAGAAGAACGCATTGAACGGTTGTTTGACGATTTGGAGCAGCGAGGCATTCGCTTCCGGCCACATTTTTGGTTGGCCGAGGAATGGTTTTCGCCCGATGGAATTCCTGGCATGGGCATTCCATTTTATTTGGCGCATCCACGATTGGCGCGGCTGGAACGCAAGCAGATGCTGGAGGTCGAAGGAGGAAACGAAGATTGGTGTCTGAAGATTTTGCGCCACGAAGTAGGACATACACTCGACACGGCTTATCGCTTGCATCGTCGCAAAAAATATTTGCAACTTTTTGGCAAATACACGCAGCCCTATCCTAATCACTATTACCCAAAGCCTTACAGCAAAAACTATGTACTGCATTTAGAACCAGCCTACGCGCAAGCACATCCGGCAGAAGATTTTGCAGAAACCTTCGCCGTGTGGCTCAAACCCCGTTCGCCATGGCGTGCCAATTATGAAGGTTGGCCCGTAATTAAAAAGCTAGAATATATGGCGGAACTTATGGAAGAAATTCGCGACGAGAAGCCGGCTGTGGTTTCTCGCGAGCAGGTCGATCCGGTGCGCACAGTGCGCACGACACTGGGTGAACATTACACCGCCAAGCGAAATCGCTATCGCATGAATTTGCCAAATTTGTACGATCAGCACTTGCGAAAGCTGTTTTCCGATTCGCCAGAAGATGAATACCAACCGTTGGCAGCAAAGTATTTGCGACATGTTCGAGGCGAACTACGAGAAACGGTCGCACGTTGGACGGGAGAGCATCAATACACAATCGACCAGGTGCTGCGCGAAATGATCGATCGCTGCCAACATTTAAAATTGCGATTAGGTAAGCCGATGAGTTTGACAAAACGTGATGCGCTGGTGTTATTGACCGTGCAGACCATGAATTTTTTGCATGGCGGACACCATCGCGTCGCACTGTAGGCCCCACGAGCCGAATCGGACTAGAAGTGTAATACCGCAGTCAATTCGATGCCGCTCAGCCGCGGCACCTCCACGAAAAATTCATGGCTCGTAAATCCAAACGACGCCCAGAAATTCGCAAACTGCGTGTGCTGTTGCTCACGCACGAAGACCTCGTACCGCCCGACTCGCTCGATGGTCATAGCGAGAAAGAAATTCAAGAATGGCGCACCGAGTTTGACGTGGTGCAAACGTTGCGAAAAGTTGGCCACGAAGTGCGTGTGCTTGG
Organism: uncultured Pirellulales bacterium; assembly: GCA_964538425.1. Taxonomy (GTDB): domain Bacteria; phylum Planctomycetota; class Planctomycetia; order Pirellulales; family JADZDJ01; genus JADZDJ01. The sequence continues at coordinate 1,802 of CAZIGP010000047.1, forward strand.
CTTACGAGACGATTTGGGCAAGATGCGCGCCGAGATCGAAGAGTGGAAGCCACACATTGCGTTCAATCTGCTCGAAGAGTTTCACGGCGTCGCACTGTACGATCAACACGTTGTCAGCTATCTGGAGCTCTTGCGGCAACCTTATACCGGCTGCAACCCGCGCGGGCTGATGCTTTCGCACGATAAGTCACTGTGTAAACAAATTCTTACTTATCATCGCATTTTAACGCCAAAGTTTATCGTCTATCCACAACGGCGAACGGTGAAGCCGACGAAGCGATTGCAATATCCGCTGCTGGTGAAATCGGTGAGTGAGGAAGCGTCCTTAGGTATTTCCCAGGCCTCAGTTGTAACAAGCGACGATAAACTGAAAGATCGCGTCCAGTTCATTCACGATCAAGTCGGTTCCGATGCTCTCGTCGAAGAATATATCGAAGGGCGCGAATTGTATGTCAGTATCCTCGGCAATCAACGCTTGCAAACCTTTCCCATTTGGGAATTGGTGTTCACAAAGTCGGAAGACGTCCCGCTGATCGCTACTGCCAAAGTGAAGTGGGATATTCATTATCAAAAGAAAATCGGCGTTGAAACCCACGCCGCTAAAGAATTGCCGGATAATGTGGCATCGGCGATTGTAAAGCAATGCGTTCGCACTTATCGAGCATTGTCATTGACTGGCTACGCGCGGATCGATTTGCGCCTGGCCGCCGATGGCCGAGCCTATGTGCTGGAAGCAAACCCTAACCCCAACCTGGCACAGAGCGAAGATTTCGCAGCATCGGCCAAAGCCGCAGGCTTAGATTACGACTCGCTCCTGCAGCGCGTGATTACGCAAGGCAAAAGCTACAAAGCGGCTTGGGGAGAGTAATCGCGAGCGAATTCAAAGTTCTTTGTTGCCTGAAGTCGTTCGAGGAGATAGGCTGTGGTATAGAATCCCTGTGGAGGAAAAATCATGGCAACCATCACTACCGACTCACTGCCGGCAGATGTTTCAGCTTACATCCAAGCTCAATTAGGCGAGGGGAAATACCAATCGGCCGAAGATTTAGTGGAAGCCGCACTTCGAGAGCAGCGCGATCTGCATCAAAAATTGGCAGATCTGAATGCAAAGCTCGATGAAGGACTACGGGACATCGAAGAAGGTCGGGTGATTGAAATTAGGACCCAGGAAGACGAAGAAACGTTTTTTGAAAGCATTAAACGTAGAGGCAGGGAGCGGCTCGAAAAGAGACGGAATGGATGACGAAATGTCCTCTTTATTATCTCAGCCGAAACGCCGAGACGGATCTCGATGATATTTGGGACTACATCAGTGATCGAAATATTGACGCCGCTGATCGACTCATTGACGGATTCAAGAGTGGATTCAATTTGCTTGCTCAACAGTCACTGCTTGGCGAAATATTTGATCTCGAGCGGCCCTTTCTACGCCGCTTCACGCGTGGTAACTACGTCATTTACTATCAAACTTCGACAGATCCAATCACTATAGTACGTGTGCTGCATGGAGCGCGGGATGCAGAGGGGTTGGTTTAAAATTGTCCTTATTCCATCGCGAACACCCATACGTACCTTACAAATCGTCCATCTTGAATGCCGCTTGAAGATGCCGCCATCGCCGTGGTAAACTCGTGAAATTTTTGTTTTCGCGGCGGGTGAGACTATATAATGGCTCGTTGTGCTGGGAGTGCTCTGCGCGAGGGAAATCTTGCGAAGCGCTGTCTCCCTGCTCCCGCCCGGAGACCCCCAACTTGATTCGTGAATTGAATACCTGAAGGAACTGCATCCGTGCCTCGTCGTAACGATATCCATAAAATTTTGCTTATCGGGTCTGGCCCAATCATCATCGGTCAGGCGTGCGAATTCGATTATTCTGGCACGCAGGCGTGCAAAGCACTGCGTGAAGAAGGCTATGAAGTGGTACTGGTCAATTCCAACCCAGCCACCATCATGACCGACCCGGGCACGGCCGACCGCACTTATATCGAGCCGCTCACCTGGGAAATAGTTGCCAAAGTCATTGAAGCGGAACGGCCTGATGCATTGCTGCCAACTCTTGGCGGGCAAACAGGCTTGAACTTGGCGATGGATTTAGTGAAGCACGGCGTGCTGGAAAAGTACGGCGTCGAAATGATCGGCGCCAATGCTGCCGTCATCGCGAAAGCCGAAGATCGCGAGTTGTTCAAACAAGCAATGCTGAAAATTGGCCTCGATATCGCTCGCGGCCGAACCGTCAAATCGTTCGAAGAAGCCCGCGAAGCGCTCGACGAAATTGGCCTGCCTTGCGTCATCCGTCCCAGCTTCACCCTTGGTGGCAGCGGCGGCGGGTTTGCCTACAACCGGCAAGAGTTCGATGAAATCGTTCGCCGCGGCCTCGATCTATCGCCAGTTCATGAAGTGCTAATCGAAGAAAGCATCTTCGGGTGGAAAGAATATGAAATGGAGGTGATGCGCGACGCCGACGATAATGTCGTCATCATTTGCTCCATCGAAAACTTCGACCCGATGGGAGTTCACACCGGCGATTCGATTACCGTCGCTCCGGCTCAAACACTTACCGACAAAGAATATCAACGGATGCGCGATGCTTCGCTCGCCGTTATTCGCGAAATCGGCGTGGAAACCGGCGGTTCGAACATTCAGTTCGCCATCAATCCTCAAAACGGCCGGATGGTCGTCATCGAGATGAACCCGCGTGTTAGCCGTTCGAGCGCCTTGGCAAGCAAGGCAACGGGCTTTCCGATCGCAAAAATCGCCGCCAAATTGGCCATCGGCTACCGGCTGCATGAACTACCGAACGACATTACCCGTGAAACGATGGCCTGCTTCGAACCGACGATTGACTATGTCGTCGCAAAGATTCCGCGATTCGCTTTTGAGAAATTCCCTGAAGCCGACAGCCGCCTCACCACACAGATGAAAAGCGTCGGCGAAACAATGGCCATCGGCCGCACGTTCAAAGAAGCTTTTCAGAAAGCCTTACGCGGCCTCGAAGTCGGCAGCTTTGGCTTTGGTTGCGACAGCAAAGACCTTTGGGGTACACCGCTGCAACCATCGCGCAGCGATATTCGCGCAAAGTTGGCCGTGCCAAGCGCCGATCGAGTGTGGTACGTGCGCTATGCCTTCAAAGATGGCATGAGTGCGAAAGAGATTTTTGATCTCACCTATATCGACCCGTGGTTTTTAGACCAAGCACAACAAATTGTCGAACTTGAAGACGAACTTCGTACACACAAGCAGTTGAGCGATGTCAGCGATGTGCTCCTGCGACGAGCCAAGCAAGACGGATTCTCCGATCGCCAATTGGCCACCATTCTGCACGATACCGAGATGGGCGTGCGGGCTGACCGCAAACGCCGCGGCATCTTGGCCACCTTTAAATCGGTCGATACCTGTGCTGCGGAGTTTGAAGCCTACACGCCGTATTACTATTCGACCTACGAAGACGAAGACGAAGTGCCACCGAAGCCTGCCGGTGGTAAGCGCATTATTATTCTCGGCGGCGGACCAAATCGTATCGGCCAGGGAATCGAGTTCGACTACTGCTGCTGCCACGCCAGTTTCGCTTTGCGAGAGCTAGGCATTGAAAGCGTGATGGTCAATTCCAATCCCGAAACGGTCAGTACCGACTACGACACAAGCGACCTGCTCTTCTTCGAACCGCTCACCGTTGAAGACGTCCTCAATATTTGTGACCGCGTACAACCCAACGGCGTCATTGTGCAATTCGGTGGCCAAACTCCGCTGAACTTGGCTCGAGCCTTGCAATCGGCCGGCGTGCCCGTGATTGGTACAAGCGTCGATACGATCGAAGACGCCGAAGACCGCGAAAAATTCCAGCAGCTTTTGCAGCGGCTGGGTTTGCGGCAACCGGCCAACGGTATCGCGCGCACGATGGATCAGGCTCGGGCCGAAGCCACCCGCATCGGTTACCCGAACCTCGTACGTCCCAGCTTTGTACTCGGCGGTCGGGCCATGGAAATCTGCTACGACCAATCGCAACTCGAAAAATTCGTCACCGAAGCATTCGTCGTTTCACAAGGCCAGCCGGTGCTTATCGATCGCTTCTTGGAAGATGCCATCGAAGTGGATGTCGATGCCATCAGCGACGGCAAGCGCGTGATCGTTGCCGGCATCATGGAACACATTGAAGAAGCCGGCGTGCATTCCGGAGACTCAGCTTGCGCGATTCCGCCGTACAGTTTGGCCGGACCCATTTTGCAAGAAATTCGCGAAGCAACTTATGCCTTGGCAAAAAGTTTGCGCGTCGTCGGCTTGATGAACATTCAGTACGCCATCAAGCGCGAAGACGGGAAGCCGGTGTTGTACGTCTTGGAAGTGAACCCACGCGCCAGCCGCACAGTCCCGTTCGTTGCCAAAGCCACAGGGCTGCCAGTTGCTGGCGTAGCGGCAAAAGTGATGGCCGGTGTGTCACTTGAAAAACAAGGCCTCGACAGCGAGCCGATTCCCGCACACGTTTCGGTGAAAGAAAGTGTCTTCCCGTTCGTGAAGTTTGCCGGCGTAGATATTGTGCTGGGTCCCGAAATGCGATCCACCGGCGAAGTGATGGGCGTCAGTGAACGGTTTTCGATTGCCTTTGCCAAAAGCCAACTTGCCGCGGGCGTTGTGCTGCCTCGTTCTGGCAATATCTTTCTCAGCGTAGCTTCCAAATCGGCAAAGGAACATATCGTCAGCTTAGGCCGGCGCTTGGTCGCCAGCGGTTATAAATTGTTGGCCTCAGAAGGGACCGCGCAAAGCCTAAGTGAAGCCGGCGTACCCGTCGAAGCACTCAAGAAACTACAAGAAGGCCATCCCAATGTGCTTGACTATTTGAAGAACGGCCAAGTGCAACTCATTATGAACACACCGCGTGGCAAAGGCGCACGCACGGACGAAGGTCGCATTCGCGCCGCCGCAGTGCAGCATGGCATTCCTTGCATCACTACGATTCCTGCCGCCGATGCTTGTGTTCGCGCCATGGAAGCGATGCACCAAGAAGAAATGACGGTGCAGGCGCTGCAGGATCGCTTCCCGAAAGCAGGAGTCAGGAGTCAGGAGTCAAAAGTCCAAGTGTAGTATGCCACTGCTGGCTTCTACCTCTTTCATCATGCCCGACACACTTTGGTTTCGTATCGTTTGTGTTGCCGCGGCTGGTGCCATCGGATCGCTACTGCGATGGGGCAGTTATGAATTAATCCATCGTCTATTCCCAGAGCGATGGAGCATTGTTTGGCACGTCGGCACCTTGGCGGTAAATGCAGCCGGGTGTTTTCTGTTTGGCTTTTTACTGGAATACTTGCGGCATGACTATCCGGCCACGCATCCGCTAAGGCTGCTGATTTTTACCGGCTTTTTAGGAGCTTTCACGACCTATAGCACATTCGCGGCAGATACTTTTGATTTACAAAAGCAAAGCGGATTTCCTGCGGCCCTGGCCTTTGTCGGCGTGCAAGTGATCGTCGGCTGGCTGACAATGATTGCCGGCGTAGCACTAGGTCAGAATGTCTAGCAAGCGGCTAGCGAATCCGGTATCGGATTTCTGGTAAATCACACGATGACTTCACACCGCTTACCGGCGGTTGCTTACCGGTTGCCGAGTAAGAATCCGCCCGATAAACAGGCAGATGGCGGTGAAAGTGACGATCATAAGAGTGTTGAGCATTTCTAGTGGCATGGCAGGCGCTCGCTGACGTAGCCGGGCGATAAATTTTCCGCACTTCCGTCGCGCTATATCGGGCCAATCCGTGCCCATTGAAAGAAATCGACCGGCTGACACTCGAAGTGCAACTTTGCGAGATCGCCTGTTATGCACGAAATAGCCGCGTACGTTGGTAGGGTTAGTAAAGTGCCTTGTGCGCGGAAAGGTTTGCGCAGACCGAAGAAAAAGAACTGGGAAAGAGGCAAAGAGGAAACAAACGGCGACTTTGGAAGTTAGTATTAACGCTCACCATTTTTTTCGTCTGGCCGCGGTTCGGGACGTCGTTTTTCACCGAAAGGTGGTGGAAAAGGGCCATCGAAGTTTTCGCCAGGACGAAATTCGGGCGGCCGGCCGAAGGAACCTTTGCGATCCCCTTTCGGACCTTCGCCTCGCTGCCCTTCTCCGCGCTGTCCTTCGCCACGCTGCCCTTTACCACGAAAATCTTCACCTCGCCTTGGGCCTCCGAATCGCGAACCTTCAAGCGGTTCATTCTCCGGCCCGCGACGCAGTTCATCGAACGATTGGTTACGATCGCCTCGCGGATTGCGATTTAACATTTTCATGATTTCCATCCACCGCTGGTTGACCGGTAATTCTTTGATTCGTTCTCGATCTTCCGGCGTAAGATCGGCTTCCAATTGCTTCAATCGATCTTGATCAAAGCCTCGGCGTCCATTCTGCCATCGGTTACGCGGCGTTAATTCTTGCGCGAGCGAACCCGACTTAACCCAATGAGACAGAATTTCGATTCGATTCGCGACATCAGTGGTTGATTCCAATTCTTTTTTCAACGGTGAATCTGGCGGTAAAGAATCAATGATTGCTTTAAAATCCGACTCGTCGATCAAATCTGACATCACTTCCGGATGGCGCACCACTTCAATGGCAAGATGGCTGTAATAACGCCACTGTCTTGAATCGCGATCTTCGTCTTTTAATTTTTGTAGCGAGTCCCGCAAATCGGTTGGTAGTTTTTTAAGCAGTTCTGTTTCATGCTGTTTCACAAACTTGATAAATCCGGTAAAGCGTGGTCCGGCAAAAATCTGTGCTTCTCGATCTCGCTTGTGCTTTTCAATTTCTTGGATTTTTTGATCGGCAGGTAGATCCTCTAAAGCTCCGCGATCGGCGAGCGGCAATCGATTCAAGAAGGCGTTGTAACGTTGCATGATGTTTACTAACGGTTCGCGATCGACGGCAGTCGTTAATTCATGGTCTAGTTCTCGCAGCGATGCCTGTTCGGCAGCGGATAGCGCCGTGAATCTTTCGAAATTGCGACGCAATTCGAGTTTCTGTTCGGCATTGAGTCTGTCTCCTTCGATCCATGCGCGGCGTTCTTCCAGTGACTGAGGCACTATCACGATTGTTTTTTCTGCTTCGGGATGTGTAGCGCTGTTTGATTCGGTGCGTCGTTCGCTACGATTGCCTGATCTCG
>CAZIGP010000047.1:8941-12803 GCA_964538425.1 uncultured Pirellulales bacterium
AATCGACAGTAAAAAGGTTCGCTTCATTGAGCTTTTTGAGCAAATCGACACTGCCCACCGGCCGATAGACTTCCAGGTTTACGATGACAGGCAAATTTTGCAGCAATACCTCATTGTTATTCGGTGTGGCAACACTAACTACGATGAACCCAACGCTGGCAGCCAATAGTGCAATGACCGCAGCAATCAACCAGCGCATACGACGTTTCGACGGCTCCAAAGCGGTTATCCGAGCAATATCTTCTTCGGTGGAAAGCGCCACCATTTCCACCGTGGTGCGAGAGAATTTTTCATCGACTGCCGCACGAGGCAGTTGATCGAGCAAATCCCACGACGAAGCCAGCTGATTGAGTCGGCGTTGCGCGCGCTCGTCGACCGCCAGCATGTCTTCGACACGCCGCGCTTCGGCCGGAGGCAATTCACCGTCGAGATAAGCGGTGAGTTGCTCGTCGAGTTGATCAGGCGTCGAGTTGGATAGATTGTCGGACATAGCTATTGAATTTGTAAGATCATTGATCCTTCCCGCGCAGGTCACCTCTCTCCAAATATGGCTCCAATACCGCACGCAAATTGCCGCGTGCTCGCGAGAGCAACGATTTCACCGCTTGCGGAGTCATTTCCATCGACTCGGCAATGTCTTCGTAGCTCATATTCTCGAACTTGCTGAGCAGTACGGCCATGCGTTGACGTTCGCTGAGCGTGCTGATGGCTTCGCGGACAACTTCACGCATTTCGGCTTTATCCATTTGTCGCGCGGGCATCAAGGCACTGGCCGCAGCAGCCATTTGATCGAGGCCATACGCACCCGTCGTATCACCAGGTTTGCCCTTCCAATGAACTTCGTGTCGGCGGGCTTGGCTCCGCAAGGCGTTCGACGCCACATTATTGGCAATAGTAAATAGCCAGGTGGAAAACTTAGCCCCGGGAACATATCGTTTGCGTGAGCGGTAAATTCGTAAGAACACATCTTGTGCCAAGTCCTCCGCCAAGTCGCGCTTGCCGACAAGATGCTCGAGAACTGTCACTAAACGGTTTTGATAGCGCAGCATTAACTCCTCGAAGGCCGATGCCTTGTCATCGCGCACTTCGAGCATCAGCCGCACGTCAGGGTCTTGCAGCGTGTATCTCTGCGCGGAAGATTCGCTAATAGCCAAGGGGATGTTTCCGGCTTGCGCGAAACGGATTGAAAATGCTATCTTATTGTAAGTCTAGGCCTTACGTCCGAACGACACCAGCGTCGCGAGGCCGCTAGAATGATAAACCCCGGCCTGGCCGAAAGGTTTCCAAGCGAAGTTAGGTTTTGAAGCTAAACCGCCAAGATTATTACCCAAAGGAGCAAACACATGTGGGCTATTATTTCCTGGATTTTCTTCGGCCTAATCGTCGGAATCATCGCCAAGCTGTTTGTTCGTGGCGGACATGGCTTTCAAGGCTGCCTACCAACCATTGCGCTCGGAGTCCTTGGCTCGGTCGTAGGTGGCTACCTCGGTAAATTGTTGGGAATTTACAAGCAAATCGATTTTCACCCGGGCGGCATTTTCATGTCGATCCTTGGCGCTGTGTTAATTTTGACGATCTACGGCGCATTTCTTAAACGCCAAGGGCCGAATCAATAATCCGCATTCGCGTATTTGTATTCGAACCGATGCGCCTTTACGCTGCCGCAACATTACTTAGCCGTCAAAATGAATCTACTCCCACAACGGCACCGGCTGAAATTTGCCGACATCGAACATCCCGCAGGGGCCGAGTTTTAGTTCAGGAATCACTAGCAGTGCCATGAAGGAAAGCGTCATATACGGAGCACTGAGTTTCGAACCGAGTTGTTTCGCAAGCTTGTCGATGCGGGCGTATTCTTGCCCCACATGATAACCGTCGTCGGGCGACATCAGCCCCGCAATCGGCAGCGGCAGCACCGCTTCAATTTTTTTCCCATCCACTTCGCCAACTGCACTAATTCCACCTTGGCAATCAATCAGCAAGTTCATCGCGCGGGCAATCGATTCGTCATCGACCCCAACTGCCAATAGGTTGTGCGAATCGTGCGAGACGGTCGAAGCAATTGCACCGCTTTTCAAGCCAAAATTTTTGATGAAGCCAATCGCCGGCGGGCCGCCGTTGTAGCGATCGACCAAGGCAATTTTGAGGACATCGTTAGCCACATCGGAAACCACCAAGCCATTTTCGATTTTCGGCGCGGCCCGCAATTGGCCAGTAACAATTTGGCCATTGATGGCTTCGATAACTCGCAGTTGGCGATTACTTACTTCGCCACTTGTTGGAACTTTCAGTTGTACTTTGCCTGTCGCGGCTGCGGCAGCCAGTTCGGCAGCGCTTTTCCTCGCTGGTTCGATGGCTGAACTTGCCGGCACCGCAAATTCGGAAGCAGTCCGCTTAGGCGTGTTAAATTGATTGACAATCGGCGGCGAAACATGCTGGAGCGGCGTGTGGCCTCGCTCGGCGACGACCTGCCCATTGATGACTGTCCGCAAAACGTGACATTGCTCCAAGTTATCAACTTCAATCAAATCTGCGGCATCACCAGGGCGCAGCAGTCCGATATCCAACCCGTAATGCAGCACCGGATTCACACACGCCGCACGCAACACGGCAAACAGCGGCTGGCCATGAGCGATAGCTCGCACAACAAGCTGATTAATGTGACCCACAACAAGATCGTCGGGATGTTTGTCGTCGCTGCATAGCATCGTCATTTCGGGAAATTCGCCGAGCAGCGGGTAAAGCGCCTCAAAATTTTTGGCCGCCGAACCTTCGCGAATCAGGCATTTGATTCCTAACCCAATCTTCTCGCGGGCTTCGTCGTAAGTGAAACTTTCATGATCGGTAGTGATGCCGGCTGCGGCATATTTTTTGAGTCCTTCACCACGCAAGCCAGGAGCATGGCCATCCACTGGCTTGTTGCGGTGGTGAGCAGCACGAATCTTCGCCATCACTTCCGGGTCGTCATGCAATACGCCAGGAAAGTTCATCATTTCGGTCAAATATTTAATTGCCGGATCGTCCAGCAACTTTGCCACTTCCAACGCGTCGAGTATCGCTCCCGACTTATCGAACGCGCAGGCTGGCACGCAGCTTGATGCACCAAAGTGAAACTTCACAGGCGAGAGCTTAGCGTTATCAATCATGTACCAAATGCCGCGCGTCCCCAGCACATTGGCAATTTCATGGGGATCGCTAATCGTTCCTACGGTGCCATGCACCACCGCCAGTCGCGCGAACTCGGTCGGCACGAGCATCGAACTTTCAATGTGCACATGAGCATCGACAAACCCTGGCAAAATAAATGTAACCGGAGCAGTAGCAGTTTCTTCCACCCGCGCGATGCGACCACCGGCAATATGAACCGTGCCAGGAAAAATTCGCTGGTTGAGAATATCGACAATTTGGCCAGAGATGGTGGCGATGGATGGAGCCTGAAGTTTCATGGGCGGCTACCTTGTGTTTACCATAATTGTTGAGCAGCGACGCACAGCCGGAAAGCCGGCGACGTCGCAATGCAGGCCTAGATCTGCAATTGAGTCGCTTCAGCCGCAATCCAATCGTGGACAATGTGTAGATATTCCATATTGGAGAGTTCGACAAGCCGCCGCACCATCTCATAAATCCAAGGATTCAAGGTTTACACAAAGTGCGTGACTTATACAGTTGCCACCCTTGCCTAGAGACTAGGCAACCGTACTCTATTCCAGCCAAGTGATATCGGGTAGGATGGACCCTTTCTTGCCGATAGCAAGTTCTTGGCGGAACGGGTGATTCGTCGCTCGAATGTGCTTTCTTCGGCGGTTGTTAATCCCTACCCGGCATGGGCTTTGCTTTCATGCTAGGGTTTCGTGCATAGTGT